>JAEWEK010000032.1 GCA_023389425.1 Pseudomonadota bacterium
GCCTGGCCCCGAGCGCCGCGCCGGCCGGCGCCCCGGCCGCGCCGGCAGTCCAATTGGCCACGGCGGTGCCACATGAAGCCAGGGCCGCCGTGCCCGATGCCGCCGCGGCCCAGCTGCTGGCGGCGGCCCAGGCGCAGCAAGCCGCGCCGGCCATCGCCCAGGTCCAGGCCCAGGCGGTCGCGACGCCATCCTATATTCCGGCCCAATTGGGCACCCCGGCCTGGGACAACCAGGTCGGCCAGAAGGTCGTGTGGATGGTGGCCGGCGGCGAGCAAAGCGCCTCGCTGACTTTGAATCCGCCGGACCTCGGCCCGCTGCAGGTCGTCCTCTCGGTGAACGGCGACCAGGCCAGCGTGGCTTTCTCGTCCAGTCACCAGGACGTGCGCCACGCGCTCGAATCGGCCCTGCCGCGCCTGCGCGAGATGATGGGCGAAAGCGGTATCGCGCTGGGTAACGCCACGGTGGACGCCGGCGCCGGCCAGCGCCAGTCGCAGGACAACTGGCAGGGCATGGGCGGCCAGCCAGGCGCCCGTTCCGGCGGCGCCACGCTGGCGGAGGCCGACGACACCCCGCTCCCGCGCACCACCACCCGCACCACGGCGCTGGGCGACATCGGCATGGTCGATACGTTCGCTTAAGCCGGCCGTCGTCCCGCGCAGGCGGGAACGACGGTGGTAAGCAAACGAGGTTGGCAGGGTGTTACGCCGACGCGCGCAAACCACGGATCAGGGGCCGCTTCCCCCTGCTTTTCGGCGCTTTTTGCTGCCCGGTCAGAGCCGATAATGCCATAATGACGGACCGATCCATTTAAGGCTCAGCTTATCTTGAAAGCGAACTCCAAATCCAAGGCCGACCCCAAAGACGAAGGCGGCGCGGCCAATCCGAAGAAGAAAATGCTGGGCCTGATCGGCGGCGTGGCCGTCGTGGTCGCGCTCGGCGGCGCCGGCGGCTTCTACTGGAGCACCATGGGCGCCAACGGCGCCGGCAAGGAACACAAGTCCGAAAAGGCCGAGCCGCCGGAATACATCGCGCTCGACTCGTTCACCGTCAACCTGCAGCCGGAGAACGGCGACCAGTACCTGCAGGTGCAGTTCACGCTGCAGGTGGCCAACGCCGAAACCGCGGAGCTCATCAAGGCCAATATGGCCAAGGCGCGCAGCCGCGTGCTGCTACTCCTGTCGGGCAAGCACGCCTCAGAAATCAACACGGTCGAAGGCAAGCAGGTGCTGGCCAAGGAAATCGTCGACACCCTGAAGCAGCCGTTCACCGCGAACGCCGAGCCGCAGAAGATCAGCGACGTGCTGTTCACCGCCTTCATCATCCAGTAACAGCCGCGCCATGTCGGACAATTTTCTCTCCCAGGAAGAAGTCGATGCCCTCCTCAAGGGGGTCAACGGCGACCAGGACGACGTCGTCGCGCCTGAAGACACCTCGGGAGTCCGCACCTACAACCTGGCGACGCAGGAACGCATCGTCCGCGGCCGCATGCCGACGCTCGAGATCATCAACGAGCGCTTCGCACGCTACCTGCGGGTCGGGCTGTTCAACTTCCTGCGCCGCAGCGCCGAAGTGTCGGTGGGGTCGGTGCGGGTGTCGAAATACAGCGAATTCATTCGCAACCTGGTGGTCCCCACCAACCTGAACCTGATTCACATGAAGCCGCTGCGCGGCACGGCGCTGATGGTGTTCGACCCGGGGCTGGTGTTCCTGCTGGTCGATAACCTGTTCGGCGGCGACGGCCGCTTCCACACCCGGGTCGAGGGCCGCGACTTCACGCAGACCGAGCAGCGCATCATCCTGCGCATCCTCGACATCGTGTTCGAGTCCTACACCAAGTCGTGGGAGCCGGTGTACCCGGTGCAGTTCGAGTACATCCGCTCCGAGATGAACACCCAGTTCGCCAACATCGCCACCCCCAACGAGGTGGTGGTGTCGTCGACCTTCACGGTGGAACTGGGCTCGGTGTCGGGCCAGATCCACTTCTGCATGCCCTACTCGATGATCGAGCCGATCCGCGACGCCCTCACCTCCAGCCTGCAGGGCGAGGCGCTGGAAGTGGACAAGCGCTGGATCCGCCTGATGACGCAGCAGATCCAGGTCGCCGAAGTGGAGCTGGTGGCCTCCCTCGGCCACGGCCGCACCACCTTCGACGAGCTGCTCAACCTGAAGGTCGGCGACATCATCCCGATCACGGTGCCGGATTCGATCGAGGCCACGGTGGACGGCGTGCCGGTGATGGAATGCAGCTACGGGGTCCTGAACGGGAACTACGCCCTCAAGGTCGAAAAGCTGTTGGCCACGAGCGAGCAACAACTCAGCGGTAAACTAGGAGAATGACCATGTCCGATACCCAGGACGACCAGTCCCTCGACGACGATTGGGGCGCGGCGATCGCCGAACAGGCGGCGGCGGAAGCGGCCGCCCTCGAGAAGCAGCAGTCGGCCCAGGCGGCCGTGTTCAAGGACTTCTCCAACAAGGGCGCGCGCAGCGAAACCCCGAACGACATCGACTTCATCCTCGACATCCCGGTGCAGCTGACCGTGGAGCTGGGGCGCACCAAGATCGCGATCAAGAACCTGCTGCAGCTGGCGCAGGGCTCGGTGGTCGAGCTGGACGGCCTGGCCGGCGAGCCGATGGACGTGCTGGTCAACGGCTGCCTGATCGCGCAGGGCGAAGTGGTGGTCGTGAACGACAAGTTCGGCATCCGCCTGACCGACATCATCAGCCCGTCGGAGCGGGTGCGGAAACTGAATAAATGATTTATACGGTTCGCGCCAGCGCCGTCACCAGCTCCGAATCCAAAGTTGCCGTCGCCCTCGCGAAAGCGGGGGCCCCATTTTCGCTGCGCAGCCGCGCAAGCAAAATGGGGTGCTCCGGGGGGCGCCTAGCCCTTTCGCGGGAACGACGTGCGTGGGTAGCGCGCGCGGCGCTGGCGGCGCTGCTGCTGGCTGCAAGCCTGGGAACGCCGTCGTTTGCCCAGCAAGCGACGCCCGAATCCGCGCCGACATCGCAAGCAGCTGCGAGCGCTACTGAAGCGCAAGCCGTGCCGGCGCCTGCCGCCCAGCCGGCGGCTCAAGCCCCGGCCACCTACCAGCCGCCCGCCGCTCCCGGCGCCGTCAGCCTGCTGCAAACCCTGTTCGCGCTGTGCTTCGTGCTGGCCCTGCTGGCGGCGCTGGCCTGGCTGGCCAAGCGCTACGGCCCGCGCGCGATGGGCGGCAACGCCAACCTGCGCGTGGTCGGCTCGCTCAGCCTAGGCGGCCGCGAACGCGTGCTGGTGGTCGAAGTGGCCGACCAGTGGATCGTGGTCGGCGCCGCGCCGGGCCGCGTCAACCTGCTCACGACCATGCCGCGCCAGGAAGGCGTGATGCCGGCGCCCGGCGCCGCCGTCGGCGTGCCGGCCGGTTTCGGCGACTGGCTCAAACAGACTCTCGACAAACGCAATGCGAAATAAAAAACTCCTGCTGGCCGCGGCCGCGCTGCTGCTGCCGCTGGCCGCCCTCGCCGCGCCGGGCATCCCGGCCTTCACCAGCACCCCGGCCGCGGGCGGCGGCACCGCCTATTCGCTGCCGGTCCAGACCCTGCTCTTGATGACGGCGCTGTCCTTCCTGCCGGCCGCGCTCCTGATGATGACCAGCTTCACCCGCATCATCATCGTGCTGTCGCTGCTGCGCCAGGCGCTGGGCACCCAGACCGCGCCGCCGAACCAGGTGATGGTCGGCCTGGCCCTGTTCCTGACCCTGTTCGTGATGGGCCCGACCTTCGACAAGATCTACACCGAGGCCTACCAGCCGCTCCAGGAAAACAAGATCCAGATGGACGAGGCGATGACGCGCGCCGCCGCGCCGCTCAAGGGCTTCATGCTGAAGCAGACGCGCCAGTCCGACCTCGCCCTGTTCGTGAAGATGTCGCGCAGCCCGGCCCTGCAGGGCCCGGACGACGTGCCGCTGCGGGTCCTGATCCCGGCCTTCGTCACCAGCGAACTGAAGACCGCCTTCCAGATCGGCTTCGCGATCTTCATCCCCTTCCTCATCATCGACATGGTGGTGGCCTCGGTGCTGATGTCGATGGGCATGATGATGATGTCGCCGGCCGTGATCTCGCTGCCGTTCAAGCTGATGCTGTTCGTGCTGGTCGACGGCTGGCAGCTGCTGCTCGGCTCCCTGTCGCAAAGCTTCTACTGAGGACCGCGCCATGACTCCCGAAACCGTCATGACGATGGGCCGCAACGCGATGGAAGTGACGCTGATGGTGGCCGCGCCGCTGCTGCTGGTGGCGCTCGTCATCGGCCTGATCGTCTCGATCTTCCAGGCCGCGACCCAGATCAACGAATCGACCCTGTCCTTCATCCCCAAGCTGGTCGGCATCTTCCTGGCGCTGCTGATCGCCGGACCGTGGATGCTGTCGGTGCTGACCGACTACATGCGCCAGGTCTTCACCGGCATCCCCGGCATGATCGGCTGAGCGCGCGGCCGCCGGCAGCATGATCAGCTTCACTTCGCTCCAACTGGACGCCTGGCTGGCGGCCTTCCTGTTCCCGCTCACCCGCATCCTCGGGGTGATCGCGGCGGCCCCGGTGTTCGGCAACGCGGCGGTGCCGCTGTCGCTGAAGGTGTCGCTCGGGGTGCTGCTGACGCTGATCGTGGCGCCGGTGATCCCGCCGATGCCCGACGTCGATCCCGGCTCGTGGGCCGGCATGTTCGTGGTGCTGCAGCAGCTGGTGATCGGCCTGTCGATGGGTTTTGCGATGCGGCTGGTGTTCGCCGCCATCGAATTCGCCGGCGAGGTGACCAGCCTGACCATGGGCCTGGGCTTCGCCACCTTCTTCGATCCCTCGTCGTCGGGCCGGTCTTCGGCGATCAGCCAGTTCCTGGCGCTGGTCGCGACCATGGCCTTCCTCGCGGTGAACGCGCACCTGGCGCTGCTGTCGGCGCTGGTCGAGAGCTTCAGCACCCTGCCGGTATCGGCCACGCCGTTCTCGGGCAACGCCGCGCTGGAGCTGGCGCGCTGGGGCGGACGCATCTTCTCGGCCGGGCTGCAACTGTCGCTGCCGATCGTGGCGGCGCTGTTGATCACCAACGTCGGCATGGGCATCCTGACGCGCGCGGCGCCGCAGCTGAATCTGTTCGGTATCGGCTTCCCGATCACGCTGGGCGTGGGCCTGCTGACGATCAGCCTGGCGCTGCCTTATCTGGGCACGCCGATCATCAATCTGTTCAACCAGGGGATCGAGAAGAGTCGGGCGATTCCGAGGGCGGGTGTGCCGAAGGCGCAGGGTGCCGCAGCTGTTCGCTGAGTGCGAGCAAAATGGGATTCCCGCCTCCGCGGGAACGACGGCAACTCACGTCGTTCCCGCGCAGGCGGGAACCCCATTTGATTTTTGTATCACTTTCACCCGTTGATGTAATTGAACAGCGACAGCCCCGCCATCATGGTGAAGGACTTCTGCGCCGCCTGGAACGCCACCTGCTGCTGCGAATACAGCGAGATCATCTTGACCATGTCCAGGTCCTGCAGGCCCGACATTGCGCTGGCGTAGCGCACGTCGTTCTGGTCGCCGGTGGTGTCCAGCGTGTCCAGTTCCGCCAGCCGCGAACCGACCGCCGAGTGCACGCCCAGCACATTGTCCATCGCATTCGACAGGTTGCTGTTGGCCACCGACAGCGCATTGCTCAGCGCCGCCTGCCCGTTGCCCGTGGCCGGCTTGCGCAGTGCCGCCGCCAGGTCGGTCAGGGTGGTGAAGATCGACTGCTTGCGCGCCGAGGTCACGGTCAGCTGGTCGCCGTCGGCCGGCGTGCCGCCCACCGTCAGCTGCAGGCCGCCGAAGCTGATCGCGCCGCCGTCGGTGTAGGGCTGCGCGCTCTGCACGGTCGACGGCGGGGTCGAGCTGGTGTCGAGCACGTCGTAGGTGGTGACGCCCGCGGTCACGCTGAACTTGACCGCGTAGTTGTGGCCGGTCACCTGGCTCAGGTCGGTGATCGAGCTGTCCGTCACCGCCGCCGTGCCGGTGTTGCCGGCCACGGTGTCGGTGTGGAAGGTGCCCTTGGCCGCGACATTGTTCTCGAACACCGAGCTGCCCGAATCGCTGATCGCCAGCGCCCGCGAGGCGCCCACGCGCACATCGCGCTGGCCCTGGTCGCCGTTGTAGGTGGCGCCGGCGGCGGTCTGGGTGAAGGGCTTGGTGCCGACCTGGTAGCCGGAGAACAGGTAACTGCCGGCGCCGTCGGTGGTGTTGGCCAGGCCCACCAGGTCCTGGATGCGGCCATCGAGTTCGGTGGCGAGCGAGGCGCGGTCGGTATCCGACAGGGCCGGGTTGCCGGCGCGCACGATCAGCGTCTTCACGTTGGTCATCATGGTGGTGATGTAGCTCAGCGTGTCGTCGACCTGCGACAGCGAATTGCGCGCATTGGTGCGGTTGGTGCCGAACTGCGTGTTCATCGACTGCGACTGGCTGATCTCCAGCATCCGCGACGAGGCCACCGGGTCGTCCGACGGCGTCAGCACGCGCTTGTTGGCGCCCAGTTGCAGCTGGGTCTTGGCCAGCTGCGATTGCAGCGTGCTCATCTGGGTAGTGCTTGCCTCGTAGAGGCTGCTTGTACTGATACGCATGTGCAAGCTCCCTTAAATTAATTGCCCAACTGGAGGAGCGAGTTGAAGACGGTCTGCGCGATCTGCATGATCTTGCTGGAGGCCTGGTAGGCCTGCTGGTAGCGCAGCAGGTTGGTCGCCTCCTCGTCCAGGTTCACGCCCGAAACGCTCTGGGCCGAGCTGGTGGCCTGCGTCAGCAGGGCGTTGGCGGCCTCGCCGTTGACCTGCGATTCGCGCGCCTTGTTGCCGACGAAGCTGGTCAGCTTGGCATAGCTGCCCTGGTAGGTGGCCTTGCCGTTGTCGAAGATATTGGTGGACTGCAGGTCGCCCAGCAGGTTGGCATTGCGCACGTCGCCGCTGGCGGCGGCCTGGGTGGTGGCCGCTACCGTAAACTGGTCGGTGTCCTTCATGCCGGCGCTGATCGAGAACGAGACGCCGCCCACCGCATAGGTGGCGCCGGCCGCCGGATACGGGATGTTGGCGGCGCCGGCCGGATAGGTCGTGCTGGCGCCGTTGACGTCGGTGACGGTCACCGGCAGCGCCGGATCGAAGCCGGACAGGCTGCCGCTGGCGGCGTCATAGCTCAGCGTCATCGGCAGCGCCACGCCGCTGTTCAGGAAACTGGCGCTGACCGCGCCGGCGCTGATCTTGGCGGTGCCCATATTGCTCATCGGGCTGGAGGTCATCACCGGCGCCGCGGCCGCGATCTGGGCGGTGTCGGTGAGCGCCACCGCGATGGTGGCGGCGGCGCGGCTGGTCGGGCGCACCAGAAAATTGTCGCCGGTGGCGGCACTGCCGCTGACCGAGAAGTCCAGGCCGTCGATGGTCTGCGGCCCGGTTTGCGGATACGGCGCGATGGTCGTCTTCTTGTTGTCCGACAGGCGCGTGACGGTAAAGTTGGCGCCGTCGTAGTCGACCTTGTAGTCGCTGCCGGTCAGCTGGGTCGGGTCGCTGATCGCGACGCCGATGGCGGTGGTGCTGCCCGGCGCGTTGTTGACGTTGCCCACCGCCTTGATGGGCGCCAGCGTAAAGAAATCCTGCCCCGGCTGGCCGTTCGCGTCCAGGCCCAGCTTGTGCTGGGCGTTGAAAGTGAAGGCCAGGCCGGCCGCCACCTTGCCCAGCTCGTTCTGTACCTTGTCCAGCACGTTGTTGCGGAAATCCAGCAAGCCGCCCAGCGCGCCGCCCTGCAGGATGGTCTCGTTCAGGATGGTCGAACGGCCGGAGGAACTGGTGGCCAGCGCCACCTCGACCCGGGTGCCGTCGGTCGGCGAGCTGGTCGTGGTCAGCTGGAACGACTGCTTGCCCAGCACCAGCGGCATGCCGTTGCCGATCGAGACCGTCAGGCTGTTGCCGTCGCCCGGGGTCACGTTGGCCTTGACGATCTTGTTCAGCTCCAGCACCAGCTGGTCACGCTTGTCGAGCAGGTCGTTGGGCAGGTTGGCGCTGGAGCCGGCGCCTGCCATGCCCGTGATCTGGTTGTTCAGGTCGGCGATCTGGCTGGCGTAGGAATTGATCAGGTTGACGTTGGCCGTGATCTGGCCGTCGACGCCGGAGCGGATGTCCTGCAACTGGCCATCGAGCGCCTGGAAGCGGCCGGCCAGGGTCTGCGCCGTCGACAGCAGCGACTGGCGCGAGGCCACCGAGCCGTGGTCGTTGGCGACCGACTGCACGCCGCTGAAGAAGTTCTGCATCGCGGGCGACAGGCCGGCGCTGCTGTCGGCAATGATGTTGTCGATCTGCGAAATCTGGGTGTTGAAGGCATCCAGCGCGCTGCTGCTGGCCGTGGCCGTGCGCACCTGGTTGTTCAGGAATTCGTCCGAGAAGCGCTTGATCGCCACCACCGAGGTGCCGGTGCCGATGAAGCCGGCGCCGGTCGAAATCGGCGCGGAATTGGCCTGCACCACCCCCTGGCGGCTGTAGCCGGCCACGTTGGCGTTGCTGATGTTGTGCCCGGTCGTGGTGAGGCCCGTCTGTGCCGCGAACAGGGCGCTCTTGCCGATGCTAAGGATATCTCCAGCCATGTGTCACTTTCTTTCTTCTTAATGCATTTTCGGCAGCTGGCCGGGAAACTTGAAGTCTGGCCTCTCGTCAGGCGAAGGCGTGCTTGATCACACTGGTCAGCTTGGCCGCGTATTGCGGGTCGGTCGCGTAGCCGGCCTTCTGCAGGCCGCGGGCGAAGGTCGCGGCGTCGCCGCCGTGGGCCAGCACTTTCTGGTAGCGCGGATTGTTGGCCAGCATGTTCGCGTAATCCTTGAAACCTTCGGCATACGAGTCGTAGGCGCGGAACTTTTCCACCTTGGTGTGCGGCTTGCCGTTGATGTATTCGGTGGTGACGGCGGTGGCGACCTTGCCCTTCCAGTTGGGGCCGGCCTTGATGCCGAACAGGTTGTGGCTGGCGCTGCCGTCGGCATTGCGGATCTCGCGCTTGCCCCAGCCCGATTCCAGCGCCGCCTGGCCCAGCATGAACTTGGCCGGGATGCCGGTGGCGCGCTCGGCCTCGTCGGCCTGGGATGCCAGCTTGTCGCGGAAGGCCTTCACGTGGGCCGGGCGCTTGCTGTCGGCGGCCCTGGCCTCGGCCGCGCCGGTGTCGATGGCCTTCGCCAGCACTGCCGGGTCGAGCGTCACGCCGCTGCCCAGGTCGACGCCGGCCGACGCCGCCGGCGCGCCCGCGCCCTGGCTGTCGGCCAGCGCCAGCGCCTGCTGGCCCACCTGCTGCGCCGTCATCTGGCGTACCAGCATGTCGGCCAGGCCGATGCCGCGCTTGGCCAGCGTCTGGCTCATCTGCTGGTCGAGCATCGAGGTATAGGTCTTGCTGTCCTGCGAATCGAACATGCCGTCGCCGCTGGAAGACTCGCGCATGGTCTTGAGCATCATGTTGAGGAACATGGCCTCGAACTGGGTCGCCGCGCCCTTCAAGGCCTCCGGCGAATTGGCCCTGGCCGATTGCTTGAGTCCACCCAGCGACTGGGTGTCGAGGGCCAGGCTGGCGGACAGGTCGGGGGCGCCCTTGATGTTCATCGTCAGATGATTTCCAGGTCGGCGTGCAGCGCGCCGGCGGACTTCAGGGCCTGCAGGATCGCCAGCAGGTCTTGCGGCGTGGCGCCGATCGCGTTCAGGGCCTTGACCACCTCGGCCAGCGAGGCGCCGCCCGGCACCGACAGCACCTTGCCCGGATCCTTCTTCAATTCGATCTGGGTGTTCTGCGTCGTCACCGTCGAGCCGCCCGAGAACGAGGCCGGCTGGCTGACATTGGTGCTGGTGCTGACCGTGACCGACAGGTTGCCGTGCGAAATCGCGCACGGATCGAGGGTGACGGCCTGGTTCATCACCACCGAGCCGGTGCGCGCGTTCATGATGACCTTGGCGGCCACCGGGCCGGCCTTGATGTCGACGCTTTCCAGCATGCCGAGGAAGGCCACGCGCTGGTCGCTGGAGGACGGCGTGCGCACGCGGATCACGCGGCCGTCCAGCGCCGTGGCGATGCCGGGGCCGAACTTGTCGTTGATGGCTTCGGTCACGCGCGCGGCGTTGGAGAAATCGGCTTCCTTCAGTTCCAGGCGGATCTGGTTGTCCGCGCCCAGGGTCGACGGCACAGCGCGTTCGACCGTGGCGCCGCCGGTGACCTTGCCCACCGACAGGTGATTGACGGTGACGGAGGAACCGCCGCCGGAGGCGCCGGCGCCGCCCACCACCAGGTTGCCCTGGGCCATCGCATACACCTGGCCGTCCGCGCCTTGCAGCGGCGTCATCAGCAGCGTGCCGCCGCGCAGGCTCTTGGCGTTGCCCATCGACGACACGGTGATGTCGATGGTCTGGCCCGGCTGGGCGAAGGCCGGCAGCGAGGCCGTGACCATCACCGCCGCCACGTTCTTCAGCTGCAGCTGGGTGCCGGGCGGCATGGTGATGCCCTTCTGCTGCAGCATCGACATGATCGACTGCACCGTGAACGGGGTCTGGGTGGTCTGGTCGCCGGTGCCGTCCAGGCCCACCACCAGGCCGTAGCCGGACAACTGGTTCTCGCGCACGCCGGCGATGCTGGCCAGGTCCTTCAGGCGCTCGGCATGCACGCTGCCCGCGAACAGGAAGCACAGCAGCAGGAGAAAACGGAAACGCATCAATGAATCCTCAGAACGGCAGCATCGACTGGAAGAAGCGCGAGAACATCGAGCCCATCTCGGCGCGGTCGATGCGCGCGCTGGTACGGTATTCGACGCGGGCGTCGGCCACCAGGGTCGAGGACACGATATTGCCGGGCTGGATGTTGTCGGGGCTGACCATGCCGGAGAAGCGGATGAATTCCACGCCCTTGTCCATCGCCACCTGCTTCTCGCCGACCACGATCAGGTTGCCGTTGGCCAGCACTTCGCTGACGGTGACGCCGATCGTGCCGGAAAAGGTGTTGGAGGCGGTCTGGTTGGCCGCGTCCTCGTACTTGCTGGCGTTGCTGGAAGCGATGGTCGCGCCCAGCCGGCCCTGCAGCGGTCCCGGCACGCCGAGCGTGGTGCTGCCGGTCTTGCTGGCGGCGGCCTGGCCGCTCTTCACGGCCGAGGTCTTCTCGACGATGTTGATGGTCAGGATGTCGCCGATGTGGCGCGCGCGGCGGTCTTCGAACATCGGGCGGTAGCTGCCGCTGTTGTAGATCGCGCCCGCGGTCGGGGTGCCGGCGTCGGCCAGCATCGGGCGCGCGCTGGTCGGGCGCTGCACGATCGACGGCGGGGTGGTGCTGCAGCCGGCCAGCGCCAGCAGTGCGATCAGGCCCAGGCGTTTCATAATTGCGCCAGCTTCTGCAGCATCTGGTCGGAAGTCGTGATCGCCTTGCTGTTGATTTCGTAGGCGCGCTGGGTCTGGATCATGTTGACCATTTCCTCGACCACGTTCACGTTCGAGCTTTCCACATAGCCCTGCAGCAGGCCGCCGACGCCGTTGGTGCCGGGGGTGTTGGTATTGGGCGTGCCGGAGGCGCCGGTCTCGACGTACAGGTTCTCGCCCTTCGATTCCAGGCCGGCCGGATTGACGAAGCTGGTCACCATCAGGGTGCCGACCTGGGTCGGCGCGGCGCTGCCGGGCAGCTGCACGGTGACGGTGCCGTCCTTGCCGATCGTCATCGACTGGGCATTGGCGGGAATCGTGACGGTGGGCTGGACCGGGTAGCCGCTGGAGGTCACCAGCTGGCCGTTGCCGTCGGTCTGGAAGGAGCCGTCGCGGGTATAGGCCGTGCTGCCGTCCGGCATCAGCACCTGGAAGAAGCCGGCGCCGTTGATCATCACGTCCTTGCTGTTGCCGGTCGAGGTCGGATTGCCGACGGTGAAGATGCGCTCGGTGGCGACGCTGCGCACGCCGGTACCCATCTGCAGGCCCGAGGGCAGCGCCGTCTGCTGCGACGACTGTGCGCCCGGCTGGCGGATGTTCTGGTACAGCAGGTCCTCGAACACCGCGCGCGAACGCTTGAAGCCGTTGGTGCTGACGTTGGACAGGTTGTTGGTGATGACGTCGAGGTTGGTCTGCTGGGCCTCGAGGCCGGTCTTGGCGATGAATAGCGAACGGATCATATGGTTCTCCTGGCGGCGGACACGATCCGCCATGCACGACTAAATTATGCTTTACAGCAACTCAACCCAAAGCGAAGATCTGGCTGGCTTTCTGCTCGTTATTCTCGACATTCTTCAGCAGGTTCATTTGGGTGTCGAAGGAGCGTGCCAGGCGGATCATGTCGACCATGGCGTCGATCGGACTGACGTTGCTGCCTTCGAGCATGCCGCCGGCCACGACCACCGACGGGTCGGACTGGACCGGCGCGCTGCCGGGCGCGGTGCGGAACAGGCCATCCTCGCCGCGGACCAGGTCCTTCTCCGGCGGATTGACCAGCTTCAGGCGGCCCAGCACGGTCGCCACGGCCGGCGGCGTGCCGCTCGGGATGGTGGAGACGGTGCCGTCGGCGCCCACCGCGACCATCGAGTCGGGCGGGATCGTGATCGGGCCGCCCTCGCCCATCACGGTCAGGCCGTTGGCCGATTGCAGCAGGCCGTTGGGGCTGGTCTGGAGGGCGCCGTTGCGGGTGTAGGCTTCGCCGCCGTCGGGCGTCTGCACCACCAGCCAGCCCTTGCCCTTGATCGCCACGTCGAGGTCGCGGCCGGTGGCCTGCAGCGTGCCGGACGAGAAGTCGGCGCCGGCGGTGTCGTTGACCACCATCGAGCGCGTGGCCATGCCGTCGCCGCCGACCTGCACCGCCTTGAACGCATCGATCTGGGCGCGAAAGCCGGTCGTGTTCAGGTTGGCCAGGTTGTGCGAGGTCGTGGCCTGCTGGTCCAGGATGTGCTTGGTGCCGCTGGCGACGGTGTAGATCAGGCGATCCATGTCTTGCTCCTGCCTTTGTTACGTCGTTCCCGCGAAGGCGGGAACCCCATTTCGCCTGCGTGCCGCTGCGTTTGATTGCCGTGGTGCGCGTGACAAATGGGGTTCCCGCCTGCGCGGGAACGACGGTAAATGCTAACTATTCGATCAACGCAGGTTCACCAGCGTCTGCAGCACCGAGTCCTGGGTCTTGATGGTCTGCGCATTGGCCTGGTACACGCGCTGCGCGGTGATCATGTTGACCAGTTCGGCCGTCAGGTCGACGTTGGAGTTCTCCACCGCCGACGACTGCAACACGCCAAGGCTGCCGGTGTTGGGCACGCCGACGATCGGCTGGCCCGAGGCCGAGGTCTCGGCCCAGGCGTTGTTACCCAGCGCCGACAGGCCGTTCGGGTTCTGGAAGTTGGCCAGCACGATCTGGCCCAGCGGCTGCGAACGGCCGTTGCTGTACTGGCCCAGGATCACGCCGTCCGGGCCGGCCGAGAAGCGCTGCAGGTGGCCCGCGGTGTAGCCGTCCTGGGTGGTCTTCTTCTCGCTGGTCGGCGCGCCGTACTGGGTGGTGCCGGCGAAGCCGATGTTCACCGGCAGGTTCAGGCTGGCGCCGGTGGCCGGGAAGATCGGCATGCTGAACGCCAGCGGCAGGGTCGACGAGCCTGCGCTGCTGAGCGCGCCGTTGACGTCGAAGTTCAGGTGGCCGACCGTGACCGGCGGCACCTTGACGGCAGCGGCGATCAGCTTGTCCACGTCGTCCGGCGACAGGCCGGCGGTGCCGCCGGCACTGGCGGCGGCGTCCGTGATCGCGGTCTGGTTGGCGGCGCTGGCGCCTTCCACGCCAGCCTTGGCCGCCACCGCATTGCCGGCCGCCAGCGCGTAGGCCGCAAGCGCGTTGCTGATATCCAGGGCCACCGGCGGGATCGCCTTCATGGCCGTGGCCCAGGTGTCGCGCGCGGCCAGGGTTGCGGCATCGGCCTGGCCGGCCGCCGCCACTTGCTGCGCCTTCCACTCGACGCCGTCGCTGGCGGCGTACACGTCCCACTGGCCGGCGGTGGCCGACTTCACGTAGAACAGCGACAGCACGTGCGCGTTGCCGAGGGTGTCGTAGACGTCGACCGGCACCTGCTTGTTGTAGCTGGTCGGGTCGTTGGCGTCGAACGGCCTGGTGACCGGCACCTTGTCGTCCGAGTTCAGGTTCATCTGGGTGTCGACGCGGGTGGTCGCGACCGGCTTCACGTCGGCCGAATTGATCTGGATCGGCACCGGCGCGCCGGCCAGGATCTGGCCGTTGTTGCCGACGCTGTAGCCGGTCAGCTTGGCGCCCTGGGAATTGACCAGGTAGCCGTCCTTGTCCAGCGAACTGGCCGTTGCGGGAGTACTGCGTCACGCCGCCCATCGACATGCGGAAGAAACCGCCGCCGTTGATCGCGATGTCGAGCGGATTGTCCGACGCTTCCACGTTACCCTGGGTGAACTGCTGGGCGATGGCGGCCAGCTTGGAACCGATACCGGCGGTGTTGCCGCCGGCGCCGTTCAGCGAGCTGGCGTAGACGTCGGCGAACTGCGCCTCCGCGCCCTTGAAGCCGACGGTGCTGGCGTTGGCGATGTTGTTGCCGATGACGTCCAGCGATTTCGCGGCGCCGTTCAATCCGCTAAGACCCTGTTGAAAAGACATGTGTGTTCTCCGTGTGAATGCCGGGTGGGCTTACAGAACCTGCTTGATGTCGGCCAGCCCCACCATGCCCTTGCCGGGCAGGTTGAGCTTGACGCCATCCTTGGCGTTGGTGGTGACGCTGGCCACACTGCTGAGCGTGAGCGCGCTGGCGTCGGTGAGCGGGGTGGTGCCGCGGGTGGCGGTGACCTTGATCGTGTAGTTGCCGTTGGCCAGCGTGACCGGCTTGCCGTCGGCATCGACGTTGCTCGGGTCGGGCACGCCGTTCCAGGCCACCGGCAGCACGCCGGCCGGCTGCGAGCCGAGGTTCATGGTCTGCACCGTGTTGCCTTTCGCATCCATGATGGCGACCGACACGCTGTCGGCGGCGCTGCCGAGGTCGACGCCGAACACGCCCTGCCCGTTCACCAGCGAGACGCTGTTGCCGTCTACCAGCACGCCCTTGCCGATCAGGTTGGTCGCGGCCAGCGATTCGGTCGACTGGTAGCTGCCGGCCAGGCTGCTCAGGGTCGCGTTCAGCTGGTTGATGCCGGACACCGTGTTCAGCTGCGCCAGCTGGCTGGTCAGCTGGGCGTTGTCCATCGGGTTCAGCGGGTCCTGGTTCTTCAGCTGGGTGACCAGCAGGGTCATGAACTTGTCGGTCTGGGCGGCGACGCTGTCCGGCGCGTTGGCGGACGCCGCGGCGGCCGGCTTGGCGTTCATGGTCGCCATCAGGTCGTTCATGCTGTTGGCGCCGGTCGCGGAAGTGGTAGTAGTCATGGGATGCCTTTAAATCATTGGCCGAGGGTGAGGGTTTTCAGCAACATGGTCTTGGCCGCATTCATGGTGTCGACGTTGTTCTGGTAGGCGCGCGAGGCCGACAGCATGTTGACCATCTCGTCGACCACGTTCACGTCGGGCATGTTGACGTAGCCTTCCTTGTCGGCCAGCGGATGCTTGGGGTCGTAGACCTTCTTGAACGGCGACTGGTCCTCGACCACCTGCTTGACGCGCACGCCGGAAGCGCCGCTTTCCATCGGCACCGATTCGAACACCACCTGCTTGGCGCGGTAGGCTTCGCCGGTGGTGCTGGTGGCGCTGTCGGCATTGGCCAGGTTGGAGGCGACCGTGTTCAGGCGCTGGGCCTGGGCCATCATCCCGGAACCGGCGACGTTGAAGATATTAAAGAGCGACATCAGCTACCTCCCTGCACCGCGGCCAGCATGGCGCGGATCTGGTGGTTGATCATGGTGATGCCGGCTTCGTAGCGCAGGCCGTTGTCGGCGAAGGCGTTGCGCTCGCTGTCCATGTCGACCGTGTTGGAGTCGGCGCTGTTCTGGATCTGGCTGCGGAACAGCACCGGGGTGCCGTCGGCCAGCGTGCTGCCATCCTTGGCCGAGGCCAGGTGGGCCGCGTTGGTCGTGGCCAGCTGGGCCGGGGTGGCGGCCGGCTTCAGCGCATTCTGCAGGGCGCTGGCGAAATCGATGTCGCGCGCCTTGTAGCCGGGCGTGTCCGCGTTCGCGATGTTCGACGCCAGCACCTCCTGGCGCTTGGCGCGCAGCGACAGTGCCGCCTCCTGGAACCGCAAGTAGTCGTCGAGTTTGCCGATCATGAAGCCTCCTGGCTTGAATCCTTTATTGACAGCAGAAATCATACGTCTGAGCAACACACGGCAATCCGGTGAGAAGGCGGCCCAAAACCGGGCTATTCATCGCTTGGACGTGTTCGCGCGAGGCCTAAGATGGGCGCCAATATGAAATCGATCGCCTTCCTCGCCCTCCTGCTGGCCGCGCCGCTCGCGCTGGCCGATGCCAAGACGCAGAACCCGGCCGCGCTGACCCACGTGGTGCAGCAATTCCTGCAAACCCATGCCGCCGGCCTGCCCGGCCAGGTCAAGGTCAGCGTGACCGCGCCGGATGCGCGGCTGGCGCTGCCGGCCTGCCCGGCGCCGGAAGCGTTCCTGCAGCCGGGCGCGCGGGCCTGGGGCAACACCACGGTCGGGGTGCGCTGCACCGCGCCGGCCGCGTGGACCATCTACATGCAGGCCCAGGTCAGCGTTACCGCCGACTACGTGGCCTCGGCCGTGCCGCTGGCCCAGGGCCAGCCGATCGAGCCGGGCCAACTGGTGTTGTTAAAGGGCGACATCGCCGCCATGCCCGCCGGCATCCTGACCGACATCGGCCAGGCCGTCGGGCGCAGCCCGCTGGTATCGCTGCCGGCCGGCGTGCCGCTGCGCACGGACAGCCTGAAGCGCAAGATGGTGGTACAGCAGGGGCAGGCCGTGCGGCTGGTGTCGACCGGCAGCAATTTCTCCGTGTCGGCCGAGGCCAAGGCGCTGGCGAACGCCGGCGAAGGCCAGGTCGTGCAGGTGCGGACTGCCTCCGGCAGCGTGGTGTCCGGCACTGCCCGCGCGAATGGGACTGTCGATGTCAGTTTCTGACGCAGGGTGGGCACTCGTGCCCACGCGGCGATACGCAGCGTCTGATCAAACGTTACGCGTGGGCACAAGTGCCCACCCTACGTGCGGAAAAATGTCGTCCTGTGCTAAAGTTTCGGGCCATATTGCCGTTACCGGTTGCAGAAGCCGGTAATTGTCTCGCCGGCCCGACCAAGGATGATGCTGTGAAAATCAACGATACCCTCAAGAGCAACCAGGGACTGCCGGGCTCCGGCACCCCGGCGGGCGGCGCCAAGGGTGCGGACCAGGCGGTCGTCCAGCAGGCCCGGACGCCGGCGGCCACGGATACGGTCCGCTTGTCTTCGCAGGGCCAGGCGCTGTCTGGCGCGGCCGGTGCCAGCGCCGTATTCGATGCCAAGAAGGTCGAGCGCATCAAATCGGCCATCGCCGACGGGCAGTTCAAGGTCAACTCCGAAAAAGTGGCCGACAGCCTGCTGGAAACCGTGCGCGACCTGCTCCATTCTCGCAAACGATAATTTTTTGAACGATGAACACACCCGCTTCGACCTTCGCTACGGAACGCCAACTGCTTGACTCGCTGACCGCGTTATTGAAGGAGGAGCAGCGCCTGCTGGTGGCGGCCGATGCCGAAGGCGTCTCCGCCATCACCCCGCGCAAGACCCAACTGGTGCAGCAACTGGCGACCGAGGCCGCCGTGCGCCACCGCGCGCTGGCCGCTGCCGGATTCGCCGGCGGCGAAGCAGGCATGGATCCGTGGCTGGCGGCACAAGGCGCGGGCGATGTACGTACGCAGTGGGAAAGCCTGCTGGAAGCGGCGCGTGAAGCGAAGGAGCTGAACCGCGTCAACGGCATGCTCATCAACAAGCACATGGCGAACGGGCAGCAGCAGCTGGTTGAACTTGGCGTCACCGAGGCCGGTGGAAATGCGGCGGTGTATGGGCCGGGTGGTCTGAGCATCGGCGCCGGGCCGTCGAAGAAATTTGTGGTTGGCTGAGCGCCAGACCGGTGTAGAAATGAAGGCCGCTTGATGCGGCCTTTTTTTGTGGCGATTGATAGCAAGAATGAACGTCGTTCCCTATACGTCATAGCAGACGTTATGATTTCCGAGGACGCTTGGAAAATGGAGGGCATGCAGGCTGAGTCGTTCCCGAGGCTTCGAGCCTGCTACGCAGATAAGCCGCATGCGCTCC
>JAEWEK010000132.1 GCA_023389425.1 Pseudomonadota bacterium
CACTAGCGTGGTGGAAGGTATCAACAACACTATCAAGGTGATCAAGCGCCGCGCATACGGGTATCGCGACGAGGAGTACTTCTTCTTGAAGATCCGCGCTGCGTTCCCCGGAATTCCGCGATGAACCGAAAATAAGCCACCCATGGAAAAAGGCCCGGCAAAACCGGGCCTTCGTCCTTGCGCAGCCGGCGGACGAACCGCCGGCGACTTGCTTATTGCAGTGCCGACTCCGACGCACCCACCGGTGCGCCCGCTTCCGGCGACTTGTTCAGCAGCGAGCGTTGACGGGCATAGCCGAAGTACACCAGCAGGCCGATCACCAGCCACACCCCGAAGGCGATCCAGGTGACGGTACCGAGGAAGGCCATCAGCGTGCCGCAGGACAGCACGGCCAGCGCCGGCACGACCGGGACGCCCGGGCAACGGAAGGCGCGATGCAGGTCCGGACGCTTCTTGCGCAGCACCACGACGGCCACGGCCACCAGGCAGAATGCCGCCAGCGTGCCCATATTGACGAGCTCGCTCAGCACCTTCAGCGGCACCAGCGCGCCCAGCAGGCCGAACACGATGCCGACGATCCAGGTGGCGAAGAACGGGGTGCCGTATTTCGGATGCACTTCCGACAGTTTCGCCGGCAGCAGGCCGTCGCGGGACATGGCGAAGATGATGCGGGTCTGGCCGAAGGCCATCACCAGGATCACGGTGGTCATGCCCAGGATGGCGCCGAGGTCGACGAAGCCGGCGAACCAGTTTTCCTTCGCATACTGCAGCGCCAGCGACACCGGATGGTCGACGTTCAGTTGGGCGAACGGGACGATGCCGGTCATGATCGCCGACACCACCACGTACAGGATGGTGCAGATGGTCAGCGAGCCGATGATGCCGATCGGCAGATCGCGCTCGGGACGCTTCACTTCTTCCGCCGCCGACGTGACGGCATCGAAACCGATGAAGGAGAAGAACACCAGCGCGGCGGCGCTCAGGGTACCCGACACGCCGAACGGCATGTAGGGATGCCAGTTGGCCGGCTGCACGTGGCGGAAGCCGACCGCGATGAACAGCAGCACGACGCCGATCTTGATGACGACCATCACGTTATTGACGCGCGCGGATTCACGCACGCCCAGCGACAGCAGCGCGGTCAGCGCCATCATGATGCAGAAGGCCGGCAGGTTGAAATAGGTGGTCACGCCCGGCACGGCGCCTGGCGCGGCGGTGAGCGCGTCCGGCAGCTGCAGGCCGAAGCCGCCGATCAGCGACTGGAAGTAGCCCGACCAGCCGACCGACACCGCGGAAGTGGCCAGGCCGTATTCGAGCAGCAGGTCCCAGCCGATGATCCAGGCGACCAGTTCGCCCAGGGTGGCGTAGCTGTAGGTATAGATCGAGCCGGCAACCGGCACGGTCGATGCGAACTCGGCGTAGCACATGGCGGCGAAGCCGCAAGCGATGGCGCCGGCCACGAAGGACAGGGTCAGCGCAGGACCGGCGGTCG
Source organism: Pseudomonadota bacterium (assembly GCA_023389425.1). Classification (GTDB taxonomy): domain Bacteria; phylum Pseudomonadota; class Gammaproteobacteria; order Burkholderiales; family Burkholderiaceae_D; genus Telluria. The sequence continues at coordinate 1,493 of JAEWEK010000132.1, forward strand.
CGGCACCGGTACCGGTCAGAACGAAAATACCTGTGCCGACGATGGCGCCGATGCCCATCAGGATCAGGTCGAACGGCCCCAGCACCTTCTTGAGTCCGCCGGGGTTCTTGCTGGCGGCCACCATGCTGTCCAGGTTCTTGGTTCTAAAAATACTCACTAGCCTCTCCAATAAAAATAGCGGGCGCCCGTGGTTATAGTTGTCGTGCGTCCCGGGTTGTTTGTTGCGCGCAAGGGATCTCCAAGCAGCGCATACATTAACGCATTCTCCACCCCGGCAGAAGCCCTTTGGCACCACGCGCACGCGCATTCAGCGCAAACGTGGATCAAAGAACGACAGCGGAAAGAGATGCGGCATTGAACCACTGCATGAGTTTTCGTGCAACAAAAGATGCATTGTCATTACGCTGCACTGCACGATGACAAGCCGGCCTGCTCAGCCGCTGTCGGGCGCGGCGCCGGACGCGCAAGCCTCGAGTTCGCGGCGTTCGCGGTGGATGCGGATCTGTACGGCGACGATGCGCACAGCTGCGAGGAATGGCACCGACAGGAAAATGCCCGGCACCCCGGCCAGCTCGTCGCCGGCCAGCAAGCCGAACACCACGACGATCGGCGGCACGTTGACGCCTTCGCTCATCAGGTAGGGGTTGAGCATATAGTCCTGGAAAATCCGGTACGCCACCAGGAAGATGGCGAGCCACCAGACGTGGGCGAAACCGCTGACGACGGCCACCGAGATGATGGAGATCGCCGCGATCAATGGACCGAACACGGGGATGACTTCCAGCAGCGCCGCCGCCACCGCCAGCAACAAGGCAAACGGCGCGCCCATCAGGGACAACACGGCGCTGTAGACGATCACAGTGGCCAGCGACAGCAGCGCCAGCGCACGCACATATTGCGACATCAACTGGTTCAGGCCGCGCGCAAGGCTGCACCAGAAGCTGCCGTCCTTCTTCTTGCTCAGCGACAGCAGCACATTTTCGATGCCGGGAGCGTCCATCACCATCAGGAAACTGAAAATCGGCACGATGACGATATAGATGAGGTTGCCGGCGATGTGCAGCAGGCCGGTGCCGAGCCCCCGCACTGCCGGCAGGGCCTGGCTGGTGGCGGCCTGGATCCCGTGCTGGATGAATTCGGCGAGTCGTACGCGAAACGGTTCCAAAGTCGCAGGCAAGGGCAATTGTTGCTGCAACTGGCCCGGCTGCAGCAGCTTCGGCAAGGTCTGCGCCAGGGTCTGGGCTTCGGCCACGATGCGGTTGCCGAACACGGCGCCGGCCAGGCCCAGCAGGCCGATGATGACGGCGAACACCAGCAGCAGCAAGGGCACGCGCGGGATGCGCCCGCCGGTCCAGCGCTGCGCCAGCGTGAACAAGGGATACACGAGATAGCTGAAGAAGACGCCGAACAGCAGCACGAGCAGCGTGGTCCGTATCGTGTAGGCGCAATACAGCACCAGCAGCACCAGTGCGGCAGTCCACACGGCGCGTGCGGCGCGCACGTCAATGCCGAACACGAGATTCTCCCAAGGGCTTGCTCCTATGCTTGCCTGTTGCGCAATCATATTCGCAAATCGGTGGGGTACTGCGCGCGGCTGGAGGATGGGCTGACCCTGTGCCCGCAAAATGGGGTCCCCGCGTTCGCGAGGACGACGGTTCTAGCGGCGGCGGCGGCCGTGGGAGAAGAGCGGGCAGTAGTTGGTGCTCGATTCGAGGTTGTCGCCCGGGCGGCCCGAGCGGTCGAGCACGCGCAGCCAGCCGTCAGGCCGGTTCGGCGCCGGCGATTCGCCGCAATTGGTGTGGACGAAATG
>JAEWEK010000153.1 GCA_023389425.1 Pseudomonadota bacterium
TGGTCGACGAGACCGCGCGCGAGATGAAGGATTACGCGGACGGCCTGCAAGGTGAGGTGCGGCTGGGCTGCGCGCCGACGCTGGCCCAGCACCTGATGCCGGTCGTGTTCGGGCAGCTGCTGGCGGAGGCGCCGCACATCGGCGTGAAGCTGACGGTGGCGACCAACGACAGCCTGCTCGACGGCCTGCTCGGCGGGGAACTGGACCTGGTGGTCGGTCCCTTGCTCGATAAGGATGCCGATTTCGAATCGGAGCAGATTGCCGAGGATACGGTGGTCGTGATGGCGCGCGAAGGCCATCCGGTGTTCAGGGCGCCGCGCACGCTCGCCAGCTTGCTGGACTACCAATGGCTGCTGCCGCCCACCACGGTGGCCTCGCGCCAATGGCTCGACCAGACCTTCCAGCGCAACGGCCTGCCGCGGCCGCCCGTACAGGTCGAATCGAACATGCTGAGCCTGACCCTGCCGATGCTGGAAACCACGCCGCTGCTCAGCTTCGGTACGCGCCACCACCTGGCCAGCGGCAGGCTCAAGGTGCGCGAGGTGGACGTGCCGCAAGCCCAGCTGCACCGTCCGCTCGGCCTGAGCTGGCGCCGGCACGGCTATCTGTCGCCGCTCGCCACCCGCGTCGCCGACATCCTCCGCGCCCACGGCAAGGACTTGCTGGAGCTGTAATTCGGGGTGACGGATGTTAGCGCAAACTCCTGCAATCAAATCTGCGCTACCATACGCTACCATTCAGCCAACAAAATCCAGGGACGACGCAAGAGATGAGCAAAGCTAAAGTTGCGGCCCGCCACGACGAGGTGGCGGAGCGCCGCGGCCAGGCCACGATGGCGGACGTCGCCAAGCTGGCCGGGGTCTCCGCGATGACGGTCTCGCGGGTGATGAACCGCAAGGGCCTGGTGGCCGACAGCACGCGGCGCAAGGTCGCCGAGGCCATCGCCGCCCTGCACTATACGCCCAACCAGGAGGCGCGCAACCTCGCGGGCAACAAGCCGATCCGCGTCGGCTTCTTGTACAGCAATCCGAGCGCGGCCTACCTCAGCGAATTCCTCGTCGGCCTGCTCAGCCAGTCGGGCCTGAACAATGTCCAGCTGTTCGTCGAAAAGTGCGAGGCGGGCGGGCAGGCCGCGGAACAGGCGCGGCGCCTGATCGAGACCGGCCTTGACGGCATCATCCTGCCGCCGCCCCTGTGCGACAGCGAAGCCGTGATCGGCTGCGTGGCGGAAGCGGGCATTCCGGCCGTGCTGGTCGCCTGCGGCCTGCCGGACAAGCGCGCCGGCGCCGTCAGCATCGACGACTTCGAGGCGGCCTACCAGATGACCGCGCACCTGATCGCGCTGGGCCACCAGCGCATCGGCTTCGTGGTCGGCCACCCGAACCAGACCGCCAGCGCCAGGCGCCTGGCCGGCTACCGAGCGGCGGTGGCGCAGCAGGGCGCGGACGCTGCGGACGAGCTGGTGGTGCAGGGCATGTTCACCTACCGCTCCGGCCTCGACGCGGCCGAGCAGTTGCTGGGCCTTGCCGAGCGCCCCACGGCCATCTTCGCCAGCAACGACGACATGGCGGCGGCAGCGGTCGCGGTCGCGCACCGGCTGGGCCTGGACGTGCCGGGCGACCTGACCGTCACCGGCTTCGACGACACGGCGCTGGCCACCACCATCTGGCCCGAGCTGACCACCGTGCGCCAGCCGATCGCGAACATGGTGCGCGAGGCGGTGCAGTCGCTGGTGCGGCGCGTGCGGGCGCTGCGCGAGGGCGAGCCGGATGCGCCGGAGCAGGCCAGGCTCGACTTCGAACTGGTGCGCCGCCAGTCGGACGCGGCGCCGCGCGTGCGTCCGCCGGCGCGCTGAATGGCGCTAACACTTCTTAACATCGGCCTTCGCAAAAACAGTCGTTGACAAGCCCTCCACACCGCGCTTATGCTTGAATGATTGCGGTAACATCCATGTTTGAAAAGCAGGCAAGCGAGAGACAAATGACAGCACCCCAGGTTGACATGCTTCCCCATGATGCAGAGCGCGCGCTGCTGGTCGGCCGTGTCTGGCGCGACGGCCCGCAGGCCGGTCCGGCCGTGGTGGCCGTGCGCGGCGGCCGGATGGTCGACATCACGCGGCATGCTCCGACCGTGTCCGACCTGTTCGAGCGCGAGGACCTGCTTGCGATCGTGCGCGATGCCGAAGGCGAAGCGCTGGGCGATGCCGCCGCGCTGCAGGGACAGTCCGCCAGCGGCCTGCGCCTGCTCGCCCCCTGCGACCTGCAAGCGATCAAAGCCTGCGGCGTCACCTTCGCCGTCAGCCTGCTCGAACGCGTCATCGAAGAGCAAGCCAAGGGCGACAAGGCGCGCGCCGCCGAACTGCGCCAGCAGCTGCAGGCCACCATCGGCGGCAACCTCGCCGAGATGAAGCCGGGCTCCGACGCCGCGATGAAGCTGAAGGCGGAGCTGATCGGGCGCGGCCTGTGGTCGCAGTACATGGAAGTGGGCATCGGCCCCGATGCCGAAGTGTTCACCAAATCGCAGCCGATGTCGGCGGTCGGCCACGGCGCTACCGTCGGCCTGCACCCGTCCTCGCACTGGAACAATCCCGAGCCGGAAATCGTCCTCGCCGTGAACAGCCAGGGCAAGGCGGTCGGCGCCACGCTCGGCAACGACGTCAACCTGCGCGACATCGAAGGCCGCAGCGCGCTCCTGCTCGGCAAGGCCAAGGACAACAACGGCTCCTGCGCGATCGGTCCCTTCATCCGCCTGTTCGACGACGCCTTCACCATGGACACCCTGCGCCAGGCCGAAGTGAGCATGCTGATCGAAGGCGCGGACGACGGCTTCGAGCTGGCCGGCGCCAGCTTCATGCGCGAGATCAGCCGCGACCCGCTCGACCTCGTGGCGCAGACCTTCGGCAGGCACCACCAGTATCCGGATGGCTTCATGCTTTTCCTCGGTACGATGTTCTCGCCGATCAAAGACCGCGGCGTGCCCGGCGCCGGCTTCACCCATCATGATGGCGACCGCGTCAGCGTCTCGACGCCATCGCTCGGCACCCTCGTCAACCCGGTCGGGCGCAGCGACGAGATCGCGCCGTGGACCTTCGGCGTGCGCGCCCTGTACCGCAACCTCGCGCAGCGCGGGCTGCTGGGCGCTCGATAGCATTCAAACGAAAGAATTCATGTCCGACAGTGTGAAACAAATGGTGTACGCGACCTATCCCGACCTCGCCGGCAAGCGCGTGGTGGTCACCGGCGGCGGCAGCGGCATCGGCGGCGAGCTGGTCTCGGCATTCGCCGGGCAGGGCGCGCGCGTCTACTTCCTCGACATCGCGGTGGAAGCCTCGCGCCGGCTGGAAGCATCGCTCAAGGATGCGCGCCACGCACCGCGCTTCATCCGCTGCGACCTCACCGACATGGATGCGGTGGCGAGCGCGTTCGCGGCGATCGAAGCCGAGTGCGGCGGCGTCGACATCCTGCTCAACAACGCCGCCAACGACGACCGCCACGACATGTTCGAGGTCACCCCGGCGTACTGGGAAAACCGCATGAACGTGAACCTGCGCCACCAGTTCTTCTGCACCCAGGCGGCGGCTGCCGGGATGCGCGAACGCCGCAGCGGCGTCATTCTCAATTTCGGTTCGATATCCTGGCACGTGCCGCACACCGAGCTGGCGCTGTACATGACTGCCAAGGCAGCGATCGAGGGGATGAGCCGCGCACTGGCGCGCGACCTCGGCCCGCACGGCATCCGCGTCAACACCGTGGTGCCGGGCGCGGTGCGCACGCCGCGCCAGCAGGCCCTGTGGCACAACCCCGAGGAAGAAGAGCGCATCCTGGCCGGCCAGTGCATGCCGGAGCGCGTCGAGATGCAGGACGTGGCGGCGCTGGCGCTGTTCCTCGCTTCCGATAACGCGCGCCACTGCACCGGCCGCGAATACTTCGTCGATTGCGGATGGTACTGACGATGACTCCAACGAGCCTGTGGGAAGTCGAAGCGACGCTGGGCGAGGGCGTGTTGTGGCATGCCGCCACCGATCGCGTCTGGTTCGTCGACATCAAGAAGAATCACATCCACAGCTGCGCGTCCGACGGCAGCGATCGCCGCACCTGGAACGCGCCGTCGCAGGTCAGCGCCATCGTGCCGGTCGCGGGCGGCGGCTGGGTGGTGTCGCTGGAAGATGGCCTGTACCGCTTCGATGAAGCCGGCGGCCGGTTCACGCTGCTGCGGGCGGTCGAAGCCGACCAGCCGGGCAACCGCTTCAACGACGCCTTCGTCGATGCCGCCGGCCGCCTGTGGTTCGGCTCCATGGACAATGGCGAAAAAGCGCCGACCGGTGCGCTGTACCGCTACGACCGCGGCGATATCGCGCGGGCCGACGACGGCTACATCATCACCAACGGCCCCGCCGTCAGCCCCTGCGGCGGCACGCTGTACCACACCGACACCCTCGACAAGCGCGTCTACGCCTTCGACCTGGCGCAGGACGGCAGCGTATCCAACAAGCGCCTGTTCGCGACTGTCGACGAAGGCGGCCACCCGGACGGCATGGCAGTCGACGCGGAGGGCCACGTGTGGGTCGCCGTGTTCCGCGGCTGGCGCATCGACCGCTACGCGCCGGACGGCCGCAAGGTCGGCACGCTGCGCTTCCCGTGCTCGAACATCACCAAGCTGGCTTTCGGCGGCGACGACTTGCGCACCGTCTTCGTCACCACTGCGCGCAAGGGCCTGTCCGGCGACGAGCTGGCGCAGCAACCGCTGGCCGGCGCTCTGTTCACCTTCCGCGCCGACGTCGCGGGACTGCCGCAGCATGCGCTGCGCGTGGAGGAATAAGCCATGAAGGACACCGCAAAGAAGCGCTACCGCTCGCAGGACTGGTTCGACAACGAGGAGCGCATCGACATGACGGCGCTCTACCTCGAGCGCTTCATGAACTACGGGATCACGCCGGAAGAACTCCGCTCGGGCAAGCCGATCATCGGCATCGCGCAAAGCGGCAGCGACATCTCTCCCTGCAACCGCATCCACCTGGAGCTGGCCAAGCGCGTGCGCGACGGCATCCGCGATGCGGGCGGCATCCCGATGGAATTCCCGCTCCATCCGATCTTCGAGAACTGCCGCCGGCCGACCGCCGCGCTGGACCGCAACCTGGCCTACCTCGGCCTGGTCGAGATCCTGCACGGCTATCCGATCGACGCCGTGGTGCTGACCACCGGCTGCGACAAGACCACGCCTTCGCAGCTGATGGCTGCCGCCACCGTCGACCTCCCGGCCATCGTGCTGTCGGGCGGCCCGATGCTGGACGGCTGGTTCGAGGGTGAGCTGGTCGGCTCCGGCGCCGCCATCTGGA
>JAEWEK010000163.1 GCA_023389425.1 Pseudomonadota bacterium
CTCTTGCGCAGGCCGATCCACGCGTACTGCATCGCGTTGACGATCAGGCCCGCGCGGTCGCCATCCATCGCGCCGTTCAGCTGGATGTGCGTGTTGACGGCGAAGGCCGGCGCCGGCAGCTTCTGGCTCAGGAGCGCCGGCGTGGCGCGCACGTAGCCGTCCGCCTCCGGCACCGCCTGGGTGTGCAGGCGCAGGAAGCCGGGACGCTCCGCCAGCGAGAACCAGCGCGGCTCGCTGTTGGCGTTCCACTGCCATTGCAGGCCGAGCGCCTTGCCGTCGAATTCGTCGCTGGTGGCGGGCACCTTGACCGGAAGGCCGGCCACCGGCTTTTTGTAGGTGAGCACCGGCTGGCCGATGCCGGCCTTGGGACCGTCCTCGCCGATGACGGGCCAGCCATCGGCCCAGCGCATCGGCTGCAAATGCACCACGCGGCCGTAGGCGCCCTTGTCCTGGAAGTGGAGGAACCAGTCGCTGCCGTCCTGGGCGCGGACCCATGCGCCCTGGTGCGGGCCGTTGACCGGCGTTCTGCCCTGGTCCATGACGGTGCGGACTTCGTACGGCCCTTCCAGGCTGCGCGAGCGGAACACGGCCTGCCAGCCGTCCTCGACGCCGCCGGCCGGCGCGAACACGTAGTACCAGCCGTTCTCCTTGTAGAACTTCGGTCCTTCCAGCGTGCGGTAACCCGGCAGCTTGTTGCCGTCGATGATGGTCTTGCCTTCGGTATCGAGCAGGCGGCTCGCGTCCGGCGCCATGCTGCGCAGGGTCAGCAGGTTGTTGATGCCCGCGCGGCTCTTGGCCCAGCCGTGCAGCAGGTATGCCTTGCCGTCGTCGTCCCACAACGGAGTCGGGTCGATGATGCCTTTGCCGGCCAGGATCAGGTTCGGCTTGCTCCACGGGCCGGTGAACTTGTCGGCTGTAATGACGTAGATGCCGACATCCGGATCGGGGTAGAAGATCCAGAACTTGCCGTCGTGGTAGCGCAGGCAGGGCGCCCACACGCCATCGCCGAAGCGGGGCACGGAGAAATGTTCTTCTGGCAGCTGGCGCGGCAGCGCGTGGCCGACCAGCTCCCAGTTGACCATGTCCTTCGATTGCAGCAGCGGCAGGCCGGGGGCGCTGTTGAAGCTGGACGAGGTCATGTAATAGGTGTCGCCGACGCGGATCGCGTCCGGGTCGGAATAGTCGGCGTGCAGGACCGGATTCCGGTAGCGGCCGTCGCCGAGGTCGGCGACCCAGGCTTCCTTGCCGCTGGCTTGTTGCGGGGCGGCGGGGACGCCGGCGATCGCCAGCGGCAGCAGGAGGGCGGCGAGAGTTGTCTTTTTCATGATGTGCTAACAGGCTGCTGAGTTGGGGAAATGCTAGCAGCTTGGCCCGCACTGGGGTGTGTGCCGCAAGAAATCGATATGGGCCTTGGTCGATTTCATAATGGCCATCCCGCTCACAGCCGGTGGGAATTCAATTATCCTCAAGAATCGAACAAAGCGTGCCTTAGAATGCCGCTGGTTGGGGGGAGACATGTTGAACAAGAAAACACATCGAATAGCCCTGTTGTTTAACGCGAACAAGATCTTTGACCGCGAAGTGATCGCGGGCATCGCTGCCTACCTGTCGAGCAGGCGCAGCCAGTGGGAACTATTCCTCGAAGAAGACTTCCGCTTGCGCCTGCCTGGCATCGACCGCTGGCAGGGCGATGGCATCATCGCCGATTTCGACGACCCGGCAGTCGCGGCGGCGCTGGAGAACAGCCCGATTCCCTTGGTGGCGGTGGGCGGCTCCTACGAGAATCCGGATGATTACCCGGCCGGCGTGCCCTACGTCGCCACCGACAATTTCAAGCTGATCCAGCTCGCCTACGAACAACTGATCGACGCGGGATTGCGCAATTTCGCGCTGTTCAGCCTGCCGGAAGCGCAGACCAACCGCTGGGCGCAGGAACGCGAAAAGGCCTTCTGCGCGCTGATGCGGCGCGACCGGCTGGAGCCGCAAGTGTTCCGCGGCCAGAGCACGCATGCGCCTTCCTGGGACGAAGCGGTGCAGCAGCAGATCGACTGGCTGCGCAGCCTGCCAAAGCCGGTCGGCATCATCGCCGTCACCGACGCCCGCGCGCGCCAACTGCTGCAGGCCTGCACGCTGGCCGATATCGCGGTGCCGGAACAGGTGGCGCTGATCGGCATCGACAACGATCCGTTGGCCAACATGCTGACCCGCATCCCGATGAGCTCGGTCGTGCAGGGTGCCCATGAGATGGGCCGCACCGCCGCCCACCTGCTGGACCAGATGCTGCACGGCGTGCGCCTGCCGGCATCGCGGATCCTGGTGCCGCCGGCCGGCATCAATGTGCGGGCGTCGAGCCGGCACCAGGCGGCCAAGCATCCGCACGTGATGCGGGCGCGCCACTTCATCCGCCAGTACGCCTGCCAGGGCATCAAGACCGACCAGGTGGCTGAATACGTGGGCATTTCGCGCTCCTCGCTGGAAGGGTATTTCCGACAAGAACTCGATTGCAGCGTCCACGACGAAATCTTGCGCATGCGGCTGGAAGCGGCCACCGCGATCCTCGAGAGCGGCGAGTGCAACCTGGCCGATGTGGCGCGGCGTTGCGGTTTCACCTCCAGCCAGTACATGCATTCCGTGTTCAAGCGCGAGCTGGGATGTTCGCCGCGCGCATACCAAAAGCGGATGCTGGCGCCGCAGGCGGACGACCAGCCAGCGTTGCAGAAGGATGAAGATGTTTTTGACGAAGGCGAATTACTCTCCCGCTGACGGCCAGGCCGGCCCGGGCCGCCTGTTCACGCTGCACAATGAGCGCGAGATGGCGGTCACCATCTCCGAGCGCGGCGCGGCCTTGATGTCGTGGTGGGCGCCCGACCGCTACGGCCGCTTGGCCGACGTGGTGATGCCGGAACCGGAAGGCGCCATGGATGTCGGCCTCCCGAGCAGCCTGCGCCGCCTCGCCCCGGATGGGTGGCAGGGCGTGTTGGATGGCCGCAGCGTGTCGCTGCGGCATGCCGGCGGCGGGCTGACGGTCGACGTGCAATACCGGCTGGACGACGAGGGACGGCTGCATATCGACCAGCAGGTGAGCGCGCTCGACGCTGCCACGGTCGACCTTGGCGCGCATCCGCGCTTCAACCTCAGCGGCGGACGCGGCGACGTGGCCGATCACATGTTGCAAATCGATGCCGACTGCTACCTGAAGATCGACCGCGGCGGCATTCCTCTCGGCGTGGCGCAGGTGGAAGGCAGCGCTTTCGATTTTCGCAAGGCGGCCGCGATCGGTCCGCGCCTGGGCTGGCCGGACCTGCAGATCGGCCTGGCCGGCGGCTTTGGGCATTGCTTCAGTTTTTCCGGCCGCGGTTCCGGACCGCTGCGCGCGGTGGCGCAGGTGGTCGATCCGCGCTCGGGCCGGCGGCTGCAGGTGGCGACCACCGAGGCGGGCCTGAGTTTTTCCACCCAGGTCGGGGAAGGCAAGGGCCTGCGGCTGCAGCCGTGTTCGCATCCGGAGCAGTTGGGCGCGAGCCTGGCGGCCGCCGTCATCCTCGGACCGCGCCGGGTGTTTCGGCGCACGACGGTGTTCCAGCTTTCGCTGAAGCTTTAACTTTTCAATTCAAAACATATGTCAATCAAAATGACTCGCCGCGGCGCGCTCGGCGTCTCGGCAGCGCTCGGCCTCGTTGGCGGCGCCAAGGCACTTGGCCTGGATAATTCCCCGAATCTTGACGCCGATCGGCGCGCCATCGCCGACGACGGCTGGACCCTGTGGCTCGACCGCGCGGCCGAGTGGAAGGATGACGCCATCTACCTGCCGGAGACCGTGCCGCCGATGGCGTCGCTGCCGCTCAACCGGCCGACCGGCGGCTGGGATGCGCTCTACAAGGGGCAGGGACTGGCGGTGACGCTGCCGACGACGGTGGAGGAGCACTTCTGGGGCAAGTTCGGCGCGCGCTCCTACACCGCGGATGAGTACCGCTACGCCGACGACGATCCGGTGCCGCAGAACGGCGCGGTGCCGGGCGTGTCGTGGTGGTGGAAACAGATCGACATTCCGGCGTCGGCGAGCGGGCAGCAGGTGTGGCTGCACATTCGCGGCGCCCGCATGCGTGCCGAGGTGTTCCTGAACGAGGTGTTGGTCGGCTATTCGATCATGTCGGAATTGCCGATCGATTGCGACCTGACTTCGGCGATGAAGCCGGGGCAGCCGAACCGCCTGGCGATCCGGATCACCAATCCGGGCGGCCGCTACGACTGGAAGGACTCCAACAACACGCCTTGGGGGAAGGTCAGGCTGTATCACTCCCATGGCTTCGGGGGGATCGATCGCGGGATGTCGCTGAGCGTGCATCCGATCGACGGGAGGATTGCCGATGCGTGGGTGCTGAATACGCCGGATCCGCGCGTGGTCACCGCGCATGCGCAACTCGTCAGCAAGGTGCCGGTCAAAGCAGACGAGATCAGCGCGGTGGTGCTGGATGCGACGGGCGCACCGCTTGCGGCGAACGTCAAGCTTGAGCAGATCAGTTCGACGAATGGGGTGACGTCACTTCGCCTGCGTGTGCATGTGCCGTCGGCAAAGCTGTGGGATCTCGATGCGCCGCATCTGTATCGCTTACGGCTGCAATGGAGGGCGGGCAAGTCGGCGGATGCGCGCGTCGTCCGCTTTGGATTCCGCTGGTTTGCGGCGGAAGGCATCGGCACAAATGCGCTGTTCCGCATGAATGGCCGTCGCATCAAGCTGTACACGGCGATCTCGTGGGGCTTTTGGGGATACAACGGCCTGTTCCCGACGCCGGAACTGGCGCGCCGCGAGGTGGAGGCGGCCAAGACGCTGGGCCTGAATTCGCTGAGTTTTCATCGCAACGTCGGCAAGCCGGAGGTGCTCGATCTTCAGGATGAAATGGGCCTGACCCGCACCATGGAGCCGGGGGCGGGGCGCATGGCGATCGGCAAGACGCTAAAGCCGGGCGAGCGTTTGTCGCCGGCCGATGCGTTCAGCAGGGACTTCATGGTCTCGAAGTGCAAGGCCATGGTGAGGGCGCTGCGCTCGCATCCATCGCTGGTGCATTACACGCTGCAGAACGAGGTGTCGGCCGATCTCAATAATCCCGATGTGGAGGCGGTGCTGCGGGCGATGCACGAGCTTGATCCGAGCCGCAGCGTGATCCTCAACGACGGCTTCGTGGCGCGCGGTGCGGCGCAGGCCATGCTCCTGCCGTATGACGATCATTTCTACCGTTCGGATGTCGAGAAGGCCGGCGGGTGGTGGGGCAACCATCAGGGCGCGGGCGACCAGTGGTACGACAAATTCTATGTCGACCAGGAACACTTCGTTCACCGCCAGACCAGGCCGGAGGCAATTGTCGAATTCGGCGAAATGGAAGGCTGCGCGGTTGGGGACAACCACGTGAAAATGATCGCCGATATCCTGCGGCGCGGCGGCAAGAGCTACGATCTGCAGGATCACCAGGCCATCGTGAACGGCGCCGCGGCCTTCATCGATAAATGGGGCTTTCGCAAGGCCTTTCCTACGACCGAGAGCTATTTCCTCGCCGTCGGCAAGAAGCAGTACGACGCGTGGCAGAACTATCTGGAGAACATCCGCATCTGCGACCAGGTCGACATGGCAGCGATCAGCGGCTGGGAATCGACGTCGATCGAGAACCATTCCGGCATCGTCGACAACCTGCGCTACTTCCACGCCGACCCGGCCATCATCCGCAGCAGCTTGTTGCCGGTGCGGCCAGTGGCCAAGCAGCGGCGCTACGCCTATGCGAGCGGCGAGGCGGCGGAACTGGATATCTGGTTCCTCAACGATACGGGGAAAGGTGTCACCGGGACCTTGACGCTGAGCGTGGTGGATCCCGAAGGGCAGGAGACCAGGGTTGGCGAGTATCCGGTGCCGGCGAACGTGGCGGACCAGTTCAGCTACCTGGTGGCCGAGCGCGTCAAGGTACCGGCGTTCGCCAGGCAGGGCAAGCACACGGTTCGACTGGCATTGTCGGGGCGGCCGGAGGTCACGTTCGCGCGCGAGCTATGGGTGACGCGAACGGATACGAAGCCGGCGGCCAGGAACTTGCGCATTGCCGTGTCGGGCGTTTCGCGCTCGCTTCGGTCGCGCCTGGCGGCCCTGCCCGGCGTCGAGGTCGAGGACTTCAAGGCGGGCGCCTCGTATGACGTCCTCGTCGCGTCGGGGCTGAAGTCGGACGAGATCACGCGGCGGCAGGTCGGCGACCAGACGGGCCTCGAGGCCGCGCCAAAGAAAGGCGCCAAGCCGAAGCTGGTGCCGGGAGAGTTGCCTCCGGAAGCGCTTGCCGCGGTGCGGGACGGCCTTCCGCTACTGGCCATGGTGCCGGAGGACGGGCTGTCGGATGGCGTCGCGCAACAGTTGGCCGCGCTGGGGCTGTTCAGTTACGGTGGTCCCACCGGCAACTTGCGCGCCCCGTGGATGGGCAACTGGAATATCCTGCGGGCGCATGCGCTGTTCGACGGCATTCCGGCCGACATGGCGGCAGGCGTTTGGCACCAGGTCGAAGGTCAGCCGTCGAATGGATTGTCGATCGATGGCGAAGGCATCGAGGTCATCGCCGCCTACAGCCGCGATCATGACCGCCGCCTCGGTGCGTCCAGTTTCACCGTGCGCAAGGGCGGGGCAAAGCTGGTGTTCCATCGGATGCCGGACATGGTGGCGCCCTTGCAGACGCGTTTCCTGCTCAATGCCTTGCGCTGGCTGGCGGCCTAGTCCGGAAGGCGGATGTCGCCCGACACCATCCGCCGCAAACCCTCCGGCGGCAGTGGCGGGCTGAAGTAGAAGCCCTGCATCTGGTCGCAGTCGTGTTCGCGCAGGAAGGTGATTTGTTCGCGGGTCTCCACGCCTTCCGCGATCACTTTCATCTGCAGGCTGTGGCCGAGGGCGATGATGGCGCGCGTGATGACGGCATTGCCGCTCGCGTTGACGTCGCTGAGGAATGATCGGTCGATCTTGATGAAGTCGACCGGGAACTTCTGCAGATAGCTCAGGCTCGAATAGCCAGTGCCGAAGTCGTCGATGGACAGGCGCACGCCCAAGGCCTTGAGCTGCGCCAGCGCCTCGACGGCGTCTTCCGGCTGGTCCATCAGCTGGCTTTCCGTTACCTCCAGTTCGATCGATGCTGGGGCGACCGTGTATTCCGCCAGCATCGCGCCGAGGCGGTCGACGAATTGGCGTTGTCGCAGCTGGCGCGCCGACAGGTTGACCGAGATGACGAAATTCTCAGTGCCGTCCGCACGCAGCGCGTTCAGCGTCTCGCACACTTTGGCAAGGACGAACTCGCCGATCGGAACGATCATGCCGTTGGCTTCGGCGACTGGAATGAAGCGGTCGGGCGGGATGGCGCCCTTGCCGGGCTGGCTCCAGCGCACCAGCGCTTCGGCGCCGACGATCTTCCCGGTGCGCAGGTCCACCTTGGGCTGGTAGCCGACCGTCATCTCGTCGTCGTGGATCGCGCGGCTCAGGCTCGCCTCGAGCAATAGCTGGTCGTGCACGGCCTGGTTCAGCTCGGGCGAATAGAACTGGCAATTGTTCTTGCCCATGGTCTTGGCATGGTACATGGCGGCGTCGGCTGCACGCATGATCCGGCTGGAATTGTCGCCATCGCGCGGGAACAGGCTCACGCCGATGCTGACACCCGGCAGGATGGCATTGTCGTCCGCCATCACCGGGGCGCTGACGCTGAGGCGCAGGCGTTCGACCAGCTCGGCCACGTGATCCGCTCCGGGCTGGTTATTGATGACCAGTACAAATTCATCGCCGCCGACACGGGCCACGGTGTCGTCGTCGCGCACGCCGTCACGCAGGCGCTGGGCAATGTCGCGCAGGACGACGTCGCCGGCGTCGTGGCCGAAGGTGTCGTTGATGTACTTGAAGTTGTCGAGGTCGAGGAAGGCCAGCGCGCCCAGTGAGCCGTTGCGTATCGCCTGTTCGATGGCAAAGCTCAGGCGGTCATGGAGCAGGGTGCGGTTGGCAAGGCCGGTCAAGGGATCGTGGTGGGCCAGGTGCTGCAGCCGCCGTTCGTAGTGCTTGGCCTCGGTGATGTCGTTCATCACGCCGACGAAGTGCGTGACCTCGCCGTGCTGGTTGAACACGGGGTCGATGCGCAGGTCGTTCCAGAAGATCTCGCCGTTCTTCCTGGCGTTGCGTAGGATCGAATGCACGCTCTCATGGCGCTTGAGCGCCTTGCGGATGCGCGCATGCTCGTGAAGGTCGCAGCCTTGCGCCCGCATGAAGCGCGGGTCGCGGCCCTTGATTTCCTGGAGCGAATAGCCGGTGATCTGCTCGAATGCCGGGTTGACGTATTCGATCGGATGCTCGTTGTCCTTGCAGCAACTGATGACGATGGCGTTGACGCTGCAGGTGATGGCGCGTTCCCGCAGCCGCAGCTCCAGTTCGGCTTCGCGGCGGGCGGAAATGTCCAGTCCGGTGCCGAACACGCAGGGGAGGCTGCCCAGGCTGGTCCGCGCGCAATGGAACAGGCAGGCGGTGCGCTTGCCATGCTTGCCGATCAGTTCCGCCTCATGGACCGAGGTGCCGTACTCGAAGGCATAGAGGATGTTCTTGACGCTGGCCTCGCCGTCCTGCTCGTCGAAGAGGTTTTGCACATTCATCGTCGGCATTTCCTCGCTCGTCATTTCCAGCGCGGTCTCGAGCTGGCGGTTCCACAGCAGCAGGTGGCCGCTCTGGTCGATGACGTAGAACACGCAGGGCAGGCCCTCGATGATGTCGGCTACCGGCAAGTCCTGGATCAGTGCGTAGCGCGGCGGCGCAACCCCGGGGCGGGGTGCGACGATGACGCTGTACAGGTCGGCCTCGTCCGGGCCGAGCGATTGCGGCGCAATGGTGACGTGGACCGGAATACGGCGGCCGTCGCTGCTCGTCAGGAAGCCGCTCGCCTCGCAGTCGCCGGACAATGGCAGCGACGGTCCCTTGCCGCCGGCGTCGTCGAAGCTGATGATCCGGTCCAGCTGGCTGCCGCGGATGTCCGCCGCAGTGTAGCCGGCCATTTTCTCGCAGGCGTTGTTCCAGCTTTCGATGGTGCCGGCCGCGTTGACAACGAAGGCGGCAATCGGCAATGGGACGGCGTTCAACGCATCCTCCTGGCATGCCTGAAGAAAAGCGGCGCTTGCGAGGCATGATATCCCGCCTTCTTGAATACCAGCGCGAAATTGGTTTGGGGCGTGATGGCGGCTGGGATGTTATCGGTCAGTTTTGCTCGAGATCAAGTTGTCAAACTGCCGTGACGCCTACGATCAAGTTTTGCGCAACCGAAAGCTAAATATGCCGGACCTCAACAAGCTTCCAGGCTACAGGCTTCCCAGCAAACCTGATCGGAACCAGGGGCGCGTCGCACAGGGATTTGTCACACCTTCGCAAGACCGCAATCCGCAAATCCACAGCGTTCCACCGAAGCGAGTGTTACCGATCGTATTTATACCTGGAATCATGGGATCGAATTTGCGCATGAGCGCGGAACGTCAGAGTCAATTAGGCACTGCGAGCAATATCGCTTGGCGGCCTGATAAGGTACGCGTGACAGTTGCACAGTATGATGATAGCGCTAAGGAAAGACAATTGCGCTTAGATCCGCTCAGTACTGAACTTGATGTCTATGATCCGACGGGCGACACTCAGACCGGCGATCCGGATGAGTCGGCCGATCAGCGAAACGACTCGGTGACTTTCCCGCAGGTTTATGACGCCTTCAATTGCCTTGATGGTCCTTTGCTGCAAAATGATTTGCCAGGAACTGACAATCGCAAGACCAAAGACCAGAAAGCTCGCGAGCGCGGCTGGGGTGAGGTGTACTTCAGCAGTTATAAACACCTCTTGTCAACTTGCGAAGTTTGCCTGAATGCTGCGTTTTCATACGGAAGCTTGAATACCTACTTGCGCCAATTCGTCAAAGGTATCGCACCCTCAGATTGGCAAGCTCATCCCACCCCGGCGCTAAAGGAAATTGACGAAAAGTTGATTCGCGATGCTGTCAATGGCTGCTGGTTTCCTGTTCATGCGATGGGCTATAACTGGTTGCGGGAGAACGCCGAAGCCGGAAAAACCATAGCCAAGCGAATTACTGAGTTAATGCGACGCTATCAAGATCAGGGTTTCGGCTGCGAGAAGGTAATCCTGGTTACTCACTCTATGGGTGGTCTGGTGGCGCGTGCAGTGCTCCACCCAGACATTGGAAATCTGGAGGACAAGGTGCTTGGCGTGGTCCACGGTGTGATGCCAGCGATCGGCGCTGGCACGGCCTACAAGCGTGTCCGCTGCGGATTCGAGGGAAATGGAATCGGTGCACAGATCCTTGGCCAGGTAGGCCCCAATGTCACGGCAGTGCTGGCAAACGCCCAAGGTGGACTGGAATTGCTGCCAACCCAAGCGTACGGGAACCACTGGCTACAAATACGGCAGAATAAGTCCGTACTGATGAGCCTACCGACGCACGGCGATCCCTACGAGGAAATATACAAGGT
>JAEWEK010000172.1 GCA_023389425.1 Pseudomonadota bacterium
CGCAGTGCAGCGGCAGCGTCGAGCGCAGCGCCAGCGACAGGCCGGCGGGACAATCGGCGGGCATGCCGCGCAGCTCGAGCTTGATGGCGTGGCGGCCGCCGGCGGCGCGCGGGTCGAAGCCGCTGACGTGCAGCTGCGGGCGGCCCGGCGCGCTCGCCTGGGCCGGCTGCGGATGCCCGTGCGCGCACACGCGCTCGCCCGGCATCACCCAGACGGTGCAATGAGGATGCTCGGGATCGCGGCAGGGATGCATGGCGTTGCAGTCGAGGTCAGTTACCGCAAGCTTAGCGATCTCTGCTCATCCTTGTCGCGCGGATGGCCTTGTTGCCGACGGGAATGTCAGGCGGCGGGCAGCGCGGTTTCGTCCAGCGCCTGTGGCCGCAGCACGATCGCGGTCAGGTTGTCGCTGTGCAGGCCAGGCGGCGGCTGTGCGCCGATCTCGCCGAACAGCGCATCGACCATGTGCCGAGCGTCCGCGTTCGAGCCGAACAGCCCGGGCCAGCTGCCGACCCAGCGTTGCGCGTCGGGACAGGACCAGAAGCCATCGGTCGCGAGCAGGTAGGTGGCGCCCGGATGCAGCACGATCGGGCGGCGGTCCTGCAGCGGGCCGAGCCACTCGGGCAGTTCGCCGGCGCGCAGCTCGCGCAGCGGATCGGACAGCAGCAGCGGATCGTCGAAGGTATTCCCGAGGATGAAGGCCTGGCTGATCTGCGGACGGTGCTCGCCATGCACCTGCTGCCACCACGCGCGCTCGTCGATCAGGCCGGCCATGGCGTAGGCGGTGGCGGGCACGTGGTCGATGGTCAGCGGCGTGGCGCGGCCGGCGCCGATTTCGTACAGCCGCGAATCGCCGACGTGGTACAGCAGGGCGGGACCGTGCGCCGGCAGCTCGAGCATCGTCAGCGTGGTGCCCGGCCGCAGCGGCGAATGCTCGATGCGCGCGAAGTCGTGCTGCAGGCGCGCGTGGAGCGCATCGAGGTGGCGCGCCAGGTCAGCGATGGTGGAGCACGCGGGGATCGCGAGCAGTCCGTTCACCACGGCCTCGGCGGCTTCGCGGCCATGGCCGTGTCCGCCCATCCCGTCCAGCACGGCGACGCGCGCATGCCCGCGCGGCCAGCCGGCCACCCGGCGCCGGCGCGGTTCCTGGCTGGCCAGGTACTCCGCAGTGCCGTCGTGGTCGATCAGCAGGTAGTTGTCCTGGTTTTCTTCCCGTTGCGTCGGCCCGGTGCCGACCATGCTGTGCGCGGCGATATCGAAGCGCGGACCGAAATGGAGCGAGTCGTTCATACCGTGAGTGTATCCACATCCGCCGCAGGATGGGAGAGCGATTGTGTTACCGTGGAGATCCTGTGCACCCATGTCTTGACTCCATGCAGATCCGATTACTGGAAGACCGCGATATCGCGGCCGTCGCCGCATTGTTCAAGGCCGCCGCCGGCGAATTCATCGTCAACGAGTCGCCGGACGGCGCGCCGCATTTCATGGCCGAGAACGACGAGGCAGGATTTCGCAAGCACGTCGCGGCCGGTTACGTCTATCACGTCGCCCACGTCGACGATGGGCTCGTGGGTTTCGTCGCGGTGCGCGAGCTGACCCACCTGTACCACCTGTTCGTGGACAAGCGCTGGCATCGGCAGGGCATCGCGCGGCGGCTGTGGGATCACGGGCGCGCAGCGGCGCTCGCCGCAGGCAACCCGGGCTACTTCACCGTCAACGCTTCCAACGTCGCGCTGCCGCTGTATGCCGCGCTGGGTTTCGTGCCGACCGCGCCGCTGCAGTTCGTGAACAGTCTCTACTTCACCCCGATGCGGCTGGAACTGCGCTGAGCGCATCAGGGGCGCGCCTCGTCGATCCGGCGCAGCCACAGGCTGCTGGCCCAGCCGCGAAATTCCTGGCCGTCGATCCGCGCGCTGACTTCCCACCAGTCGCCTTCGTGTTCGCCGCTGGCCACCACGGTCGCGCCGGCCGGGACGACGGCAAGGCGCACCGAGCCGACGCCGCGGGCCTTGCGCAGGTTCAGGTGGTCGTGGACGCGATAGCGCGCGCCGGGGGCGGGCGCGCGCTGTGGCGGCACCGGGGCCAACGCTGCGCTTGGTCGTGCCAGCGCCGGCACGGCGGGCACGAACAACCACGCCAGTGTGGCACCGATCGCCACGGTGCCCACTGCCAGCACCGTGGCGGCACGCAGGTTGGCGCGCCGCCACCAGTCGCGCGGCGTCAGGAACGCAGCCAGCACCAGCGTGGCTGCCAGACCGACGGCATAGGCCGCGACCAGGTAGGCGCCGTGCGTCACGATCAGGCCTCGAAGCGCAGCACGTAGTGGCCGGCGACCAGGTGGTGCCCGGGCGGCAGCAGGTAGGCCCGCGCCGCGTCCGTCACTTGCGCGACGAAGTGTAATTCCTCGTCCAGGTGATACAGGGCCTGGGTCGGCGACAGGCGGCCGATGCGGTAGCCGTCGTCCGTGGCTTCGAAGCTGAAGGCCTCGCGCGACAGGCCGAGCCGGTCGGCGCTGGCGGCTTCGAGTCCCGGTGCGCGGTGCAGGCAGTCCGGCTTGTCGAGCACGCGCAGCGCGGCCAGCATCGGCGCATTGCGGCCGAAGATGAAGCGCGCGCCGCAAGCGACCGCCTGCTCGGGGGCGTTCGGCAGCTGCAGCAGGGCGCAGTAGCGGTCCGCCATGTCGGCTGGCGCATCGAGCAGCCGGATGGCGCCCGCGCCGGCCGGCGTGACGCGGGCCGGTACGGCGACCCGCTCGCGGCCGGTGGCGGTGATCGCATGGACTTCGTCGCGGTCGGTGACGGCGAAGCGGATCAGTTCCTGCGCGGCGCTCGCTGCCGGGGCCAGCGCGCGATCCAGGCCGATCTCCAGCGCGGTGGCTCCGGTATCGCGGTAGCGCGACAGGCGCGGCAGGGCCAGCGCGGCCAGGCGTACTCGCTGGCGCACGACCGGCGCGTAGGTGGCGTCCGATTCCGGGGAAGCCGGCGCCGGGCGTGAGCGCGTAGGCAGCGCGGTGGCTTGAGCATCATCCGCTTTCGGCGTGCGCGACCGCCAGACTGCAATCGCCTTCGCGGGCGCTGGGGTGCGGGGCACTTCGATCGGCCGCGCCGCCTGATTCGGCGAGCCGCAGCGCTCGATCCTAATCAGCACCCTTGTGGCGCTGGTGCTGCCGCGCGGACGGACCACGTAGCATCCCGCGGCGGCGTCGTAGCTGCAGTCGAATGCTTCCTTGGGGCGCACCTGCACTTCGAGCGGCGCGTCCGGCCCGTCGTTCACGATCAGCAGCGCGCAATCGGGGCCGAAAGGCCAATCCGGAACGGTGTGTGTCGCGATGCTGGTATCGAAGCCAAGCAACACCAGCCGCTGCTTGGGATAGATCGCGCAGACCTGCTTCCATACCGCGCTGTCGCGCGAGGCGCTGACGGTGTACAGCACTTGCTCGTTCTGCGCCGGCAGGTAGACCGCGTGGCCGAACTTGACTTCCACTTCGCCCGGTTCGAGCTCGTCCGCCCCGACAATCTCGTAGCGCACGTCCTCGCTGCCGAGCCGGCTGCCGAAATCCTTCTGGTGCAGGGCCTGGAGCGACCGTGCGAGTTCACGGATCCGCGCGCCACGCGTGAGGTGGCGGTCGTCGTCGATCTCGTCCTGCGGCAGCATCAGGGTGATATGCGAGAAGCAGCGCGGGGCGACACGGCTGCGCTGCTCGCGCGGCGCCCGTTCGAGCAGCTCGCGCAGCGAGGGACGGTGCGAGAACAGTTGAAGCCCCGGCGCCTGCCAGATCGATTCGGCGTTGAAGACGTCGTCAACCTTGCCAAGGACAGAGTGGTGGACATAGATCGGCATGGTGCAACTCCTGTCGGGTGTGATCGCTCGCGATACCAAACGCTAGCGGGGGGCGGATGAAAAGCTCATGCCGCGCTCCTGAGTTGGTGCCGCGGCAGCGCCGCCTGGATGCGGGCAAGGGCGCGGCTGATGTCGAGGGCGTGGCGTGGGCGCTGGGCGCGTTGCGGTGCGAGCAGTGAACGCAGGAGGGCGAGCGCCGGCGGACGGGCGCTCTCGTCGAAGCGTTCGCAGAACTGCCGGGCTTCGGCGGAGGTCAGGCTTGTCGCGTTGGCGCCGGTGACGAGATGGAAGAACAACAGTCCCAGCGCGAAGTAGTCGGTGCGCGCGTCGGTGTCGTACAGGCCCTGGGCGTTGGGGATGGCCTGTTCGGGCGCCTGCCAGCCCGGCGTGCCGGTGAATTGGTGCGCGGCCGTGTCGGCCAGTTCGCGCACGGTGCCGAAGTCGCACAGCTTCAGATTGCCGTCGCGGTCCAGCAGGAGGTTGCCCGGCTTGAGGTCGAGATGGCGCCAACCGTGCTGGTGAAGTCTGCACAATGCCTGGTTGGCCTGTCCGATCCACTCGAGGATGCGCGGGATCGACGGCGAGCGTACCGCGCGCAGGTCGCCATCCAGCAGCTCGAGTGCCAGCACCGGCAACTGCTCGTGCGTGCCGTGGTCGAGCAGGCGCACGATGTGGCGCTGGTCCCACGGCTGCAAGGCCGCAAGCAGCTTGCCTTCGACGCGCGCGCAGTCGGCCCAGCGTGCGCGCTGGCTGTCGCCGGCCCGCGCCATTTGCGCCCGGTTGACCAGCTTGAGCGCGACCGTTCCGAGCGCGGCAGGACCCTCCGCCCGCCACACCTGCCCGTAGGACGAGGTGGCGATCGGCTCGCGCAAGCGATAGGCGCCCGCTTGCAAAGCGATGATGGTTTCGGCTGTGTACATGCCGACGCCTAGCCGGGGGCGCCGGAAACGGACGAAAAAAAGCCGCGTACGCGACGCGGCTTTCTTGGCTTGGGGCCGGATTAACGGCGCCAGTAGTGGCCGTGGTGCTCGCGGTAGTAACCGCGGCCGCCGCCAACCACCACCACCGGCGGTGCGTAGTAGCGCGGACCGTTCACGTACACCGGGGCCGATTCGTAGACCACCGGGGCCGGCGCATCGTAATACACCGGGGCCGGCTGGCTGTACACCGGCTGCTGGTAATAGGTGGCCGGTTGCGAGTAGTAGGTCGGCTGCGCATCGTAATACGTCACGTTGCCGCCGCGGCGATAGTAATAGTCGTCGCGCGTCGGCAGCGAGTTGCCCACTGCCGCGCCAAGCACACCACCGACAATGGCGCCGTCGCGACCGCCAGCAGCGTGGCCGAGGGCCGCACCGGCAAGCGCGCCGACCACCGTATTTGCTCCGCGATCCTGAGCCATTGCCGTGGTGGACACGGCGGCCGCGGCCAGGAGCACCGCACCAAAGCATTTTTTGTTCAACATGGCTTTTCCTTCGCCTCTCGGGGGATCGGGATGATCTGGTGACCGGGGCATGGAATGAACTATAGCGGCTGATTTTGCCCGCGTAATCTGTTCATACAGAATCTTACAAATCGCCAGCCGACCGTAACATTGGGATCGCGCGCCCTTGCACTCTCGCAGACCAGTCCCATCTAGGCCTGGTCGCTTTCAATTCGTAACATCTCATGCGCCGTTCTTTCCTGCCTTTCCTGGCTTTGCTCCTGCTCTTGCACTTTTACATTGGCATTCGAATATTGCCGGGGATCGGGCTGGGCATACCCGGGACCGCTATCGGCATCCTCTTGCTGCTGGTCTCCGCGATGCTCGTGCCGCTGGGCCTGGGCGCGCCCCGCATGCGCTGGCGGCGGCGCTGGGCGGAACCGCTGACGTGGGCCGCGTTGATTGCGATGGGCTATTTCTCGTCACTGCTGGTGCTGACCTTCCTGCGCGACCTGGTGCTGGTCGGAATGAAGCTGTTCGGCAGCGTCACGCCGCTGGTGGCGCACGACAGCGCGGTGGCGGTGCCGTTGACGGCGCTGGCGGTCACGCTGGTCGGCTTCGTCAACGCCCGCCGCGTGGCGCGCGTCGTCAAGGTGGATGTGCCGATTGCCAAGTTGCCACCGTCGCTGGAAGGCTACAAGATCGCACAGATCTCGGACATCCACGTGGGGCCGACC
>JAEWEK010000208.1 GCA_023389425.1 Pseudomonadota bacterium
GTTCCAGAGCGGCGTGAACTGGGCCTCGTTCGCCTCCTTCAGCAGCAAGCACGCGAACCGCGTGGCGACCGGTTTCGTCGGCCCCGGCACCGGCCTGCAGCCTTTGCCTGCCAATGGCGGCCAGCCGACGCCGATCAGTGCCGACGGCATCACGGCCACCACCGGCTTCTCGCTGTCGAATGCCGCCGAGAGCGCCGGCTCGCTGCTCGGCTTCGCTTTCCAGACCAGTAACTTCGCCGCGCTGATTTCCTTCCTCGAGTCGCAGGGCAGCGTGCACGTGCTGTCCAGCCCGCGTGTGGCGGCAATGAACAACGAGAAGGCCGTGCTGAAGATCGGCACCGACGAGTTCTACGTCACCGGCGTCAGCACCACCACCAACCTGAGCAACAGCGGCAACACCACCAGCCCGAGCGTGCAGCTCGAGCCATTCTTCTCGGGCGTGGTGCTGGACGTGACGCCGCAGATCGACGCCAACGGGAACATCCTGCTGCACGTGCATCCGTCGGTGAGCCAGGTGACCACCGTGAGCAAGGCGATCAACCTCGGCACCGCCGGCAGCCTCACGCTGCCGCTGCCGTCGTCGTCGACCTCGGAAATCGACAGCATGGTGCGCGGCCAGAATGGCCAGGTCATCGCTATCGGCGGCCTGATGCGCCAGTCTGCCACGGACGACCAGTCGCAGGTGCCGCTGGCCGGTTCGATCCCGGTGGTCGGCAACCTGTTCAAGTCGAAGAACAAGATCAACCAGAAGCGCGAGCTGGTGGTCCTCATCAAGCCGACCATCGTCGAGGGCGGCGCCGACTGGAACCAGAACCTGCTCGACACCAGCCGCCGCATCGAGCAGCTGGCCCCCAACGGCAAGGGACGCAACTGATGTACACCGACCATTTTGGCCTGCGCGAACTCCCTTTCGGGATCACGCCGGACACCAGCTACTTTTTCAGCAGCCCGCGTTCGCAGGAGGCCTTGAACACGCTGCTGGTCGCGGTGCGCAACGGCGAAGGCTTCATCAAGATCACCGGCGAAGTCGGCACTGGCAAGACGCTCCTGTGCCGCAAATTCATGGACATGCTGGGCGAGGAGTTCGTCACCGCCTACATCCCCAATCCCTATCTCGAACCGCGCACCCTGATGCTCGCGCTGGCCGACGAACTGGAACTGGTGCTGGAAAAGGACGTCGACCAGCACCAGATGCTCAAGTCGATCACCCAGCGCCTGGTGGACCTGGCGGCGCAGGGCAAGCGCGTGGTGCTCTGCCTTGACGAGGCGCAGGCGATTCCGGTCGAGAGCCTGGAGGCCCTGCGCCTGTTGACCAACCTGGAAACCGAGAAGCGCAAGCTGCTGCAGATCGTGCTGTTCGGCCAGCCGGAGCTCGATCACAACCTGGCGCTCGATTCGATCCGCCAGCTGGCCCAGCGCATCACCTTCCACTATCACCTCGGCCCGCTCAGCAAGGACGAGCTGGACTACTACATGGCGCACCGGCTGCGCGTGGCCGGCTTCGGCGGCGCGCGCCTGTTCTCGCAAGCGGCGGTGAAGAAGCTGTTCGAATCGAGCGGCGGCTTCCCGCGCCTGGTGAACATCATGGCGCACAAATCGCTGATGCTGTGCTACGGCGAGGGCAAGCAGCAGGTCGGCAAGGAACACGTGGCCGCTGCCGCGCGCGACACCGTCTCGACGCGCCGCCGCCCGGCCTGGCCGTGGCTGGTGGGTGCCAGCGTGCTGGCGGCATCGGTCGCGGGCATTACCTTGGTGCTGGTGCGATGAGCGTCATTAACAAAATGCTGCAGGACCTCGACGCGCGCCAGAACGGCGCGGCGGAGGTCACCCATCTTTATACGAAGCCGGCCGCGTTCGGCGAGCGTCGCCTGCCGGCGGGCCTGATCGCCGGCGCCGCGCTCGGCGTGGCCGTGGTCGCGGCCGGCGCCGCGTTCGGATGGCGCTACTGGCAAAAGACGCACCAGGCCGCGTCGGCCGCCACGCCGGTCCCGGTCAAGGTCGTCGTCGCCCCGGCGCCGCCTAAGGCCGCGCCGGTTCCCGCGGCGCTTGCCGCGGTCGTCGAAGTGGCGCAGGTGGCAAGCGCGCCAACCGCTGTCGTCGAGCAGGCACCGGGCAAACCGGTTGCGCACAAGCGCGTCAAGGCGGCAGCGGAAAAACACGAGGCCGCGAAAACGCACCGCAGGCAGGAGGCGAAAGCGGCAAAGGCAGCGAAGCCGGAACGTGCCGAAGCGGCGGCAGCGCAGGGCAAGGAAGAGACTTCCGCGCAAAAGGCGGAGTCGGCCTACCGCCGCGGCCTGGCGAGCATCCAGGACGGCTACCTGAACGATGGCATTGCGTCGCTCGAACAAGCCCTGCAAGCCAACCCGCGCCATGACGCGGCGCGCCAGACGGTGGTCCGGGCCCTGATCGACAACAAGCGCAGCGAGGATGCGATGCGCGTGCTGCAGACCGGCCTGACGCTGGATCCGCGCCAGCCCTCGATGGCGATGCTGCTGGCCCGACTGCAGATCGAACACGGCGGCACCGGCATCGATACGCTGATGCGCACCTTGCCGTACGCCGGCAACAACAGCGAGTACCTTGCCTTCCTCGCGGCCGCGCTGCAACGCCAGCAGCGTCATCGCGAAGCGGCGGAACAGTACCAGCTGGCGCTGCGCGGTGGCGCGCAGAACGGCGTGTGGCTGATGGGGCTGGGGATATCGTTGCAGGCCGAACACCGCGACGCCGAGGCGCTCGACGCCTTCCGCAAGGCGAAGAACAGCGGCACGCTGTCCGCCGACCTTCAGGCTTTCGTCGACGGCAAGATCCAGCAGCTGACGCGCTGAACGGCTAGATCGTGCTCAGCCGTTCCAGCGCCTTCGCCAGCGTATCATCCTGTTTCGCGAAGCAGAACCTCACCACGCCGGATTCCGTCCCCTCGCGGTAGAACGCACTGACCGGAATCGCGGCGACCTTGATCTCCGCGGTCAGCCATGTGGCGAATTCCGTCTCCTTCAGCGACGAGATCGCGTCGTAACGCACGCACTGGAAGTAGGTGCCGTCCGCCGGCAGCAGCGTGAAGCGCGTGCCTGCCAGCCCTTGACGGAACAGGTCGCGCTTGCGCTGGTAGAAGGCGGGAAGGCCGATGTAAGGCTGCGGGTTGTCCATGTAGGCGGCAATCCCATGCTGCATCGGTGTGTTCACGCTGAACACATTGTACTGGTGGACCTTGCGGAACTCCGTCATCAGGCTGGCCGGCGCGGCGACGTAGCCAAGCTTCCAGCCGGTGACGTGGTAGGTCTTGCCGAAGCTCGACACCACGAACGCACGCTCCGCCAGCACCGGATGCCGGCTCACCGATTCGTGACGCTGGCCTTCGTAGACCATGTGTTCGTACACTTCGTCGGACAGGATCAGGATGCCGCTGCCTTCGACGATCGCGGCCAGCGCGTCGAGATCGGCCGCCCGCAGGATCGAGCCGGTCGGGTTGTGCGGCGTGTTCACGATGATCAGGCGTGTGCGCGGCGTGACCGCGGCCGCCACCCTATCCCAGGGAAGCTGGTAGCCATCCTCGCCGAAGCGCATCGCCACAGTCACCGCGGCGCCGCCTGCGAGCTCGATCGCGGGCAGGTAGCTGTCGTAGGCGGGCTCGATGACGATGACTTCGTCGCCGGGATGAACGCAGCACAGGATCGCTGTGGTCAGCGCCTGCGTTGCGCCGGCCGTGACCGTGATCTCGGTATTGGCGTCGTAGAGGTGGCCGTACAGCGTGGCGATCTTGGCGGCGATGGCGCTGCGCAGCGGCGCCGCGCCGGCCATCGGCGGATACTGGTTGTGCCCGGCGCGCATGGCGTCGTTGACCAGCTCGGGCAGGCGCGGGTCGCAGCCGAAATCGGGGAAGCCCTGGCCGAGATTGACGGCGCCGTGTTCGTTGGCCAGCGCCGACATCAGCGTGAAGACGGTGGTGCCGACGGCGGGCAGGCGGGTTTGCAGTGTTGGGGTGGTCATGGTGTGCTATTCGCTCGGCGGGGCAGTGGGCGCCTGGGCCTCGGCACCCTTGACCCAGGCTTCCGGTGTGAGGATGCGGAACAGGCCTTCGCGCGCGGCGCGCCTTGCCAGCTTGAGCAGGGCCTTGTCCTTGGTGACCAGCACTCCGGCGCCGGCGTCGCGCGCGATTTCGAGGAATTTCTGGTCGTCGCGGTCGGTGCAGACGGGCAGGCGGATCGCCTTCGAATCCGGCGCGACCACCTTGACGAGCGCATCGAAGCGGCTGGCCGCGACCGAACGCGTGTCCTCGTCCAGCGGCAGGTGCGGGTAGCGCAGCACGGCCAGGTATTCGTCGCGGCAGTCGGCGCGGGCGACGGCTTCGAGCGTGCCCGACTCGAGCGCGGCCAGCAACAGCGACCAGCGCGCGTCGTGAAAGACGAACAGGTCGAGGCAAACATTGGTGTCGATGACGATGCGGTGGGCTGGAGCGGGTATCATGTCGGCAATTTTACTAGTTGGACTGCTTCGCTTGCTATGCTGATTGTTCTTTCGCCCGCCAAATCGCTGGATCTCGAGACCCCGCCGACCACCAGGCTGCACACCACGCCCGACTTCATCGACCATTCGGCCCAACTGATCGATGTGCTGCGCGATTATTCGCCGGCGCAGGTCGGCGCGCTGATGGACATCTCCGACGCGCTGTCGGTGCTGAACGTGGCCCGCTACGCCAGCTGGACTGCGGACCATTCGCACGAGCGCCAGGCCGTGATGTCCTTCGATGGCGACGTCTATACCGGGCTTGAGGCGCGCCGCTTCACGCCGAAACAGATCGAGTGGGTGCAGTCGCATGTGCGCATCCTGTCGGGCCTGTACGGCGTGCTGCGGCCGCTGGACCGCATGCATCCCTACCGCCTCGAAATGGGGACACGGCTCGCAAACCCGCGCGGCAAGGACCTCTACACCTTCTGGGGCGAGCTCGTGACGCGCAAGCTGAACGAGGTCGTCGCGGCCAACGGCGACAAGGCGCTGGTCAACCTGGCGTCGGAGGAGTACTTCAAGGTGGTCAAGCCCAGGCTGCTCGACGTGCCCGTGATTACGCCGGTGTTCGAGGACTGGAAGAACGGGAAGTACAAGATCATTTCCTTCTTCGCCAAGCGCGCGCGCGGCATGATGGCGCGTTACGCGGCGGTGAAGGGGATTCGCGATCCGAAGGCGCTCAAGCGCTTTGATGTGGATGGCTACGCGTATGATGCCGCGGTGTCGACTGATCGTGAGTGGGTGTTCAGGCGGCGCGTCGAGGGCTGATGCACAAACAAAATGGGGTTCCCGCCTTCGCGGGAACCAAGTTGCCGTCGTTCCCGCGAAGGCGGGATCCACATTTCTCCAAACGAAGCCGTGACAGCTTACTTGGCCAGCGCATCCTTCGGCGATGCCTTCGACCAGAACTTCCACCACGGCTTGCCACCCGCCGCATTCGGATTGGTGTACACGCTGTTCGGGTAGTTCTTCACGAAGATGCGCTGGGTGTCGTCGCGCAGTTCCGGCATGCCCAGCTTGTCGTAGGACTGGATCATGATGTAGAGCGCTTCCTCGCGTGCCGGGGCATCGCTGTAGTTGGCGATCGCGTCCTGCGCGCGATTGACCGCGGCCAGGTAGGCGCCGCGGCGATAGTAGAAGTTCGCCACGTGCACTTCGTACGAGGCCATCGCATTGACCAGGTACTTCATGCGTGCGATCGAATCCGGCGCGTACTTACTGTTGGGGAACTTGTCGACCAGCGCCTTGAATGCGGCAAACGCTTCGCGCGTGGCTTTCGGGTCGCGCTCGGTCGGATCCTGCGAATAGATGAACGTGAGGAAGCCCAGCTGGTCGTTGAAGTTGATCAGGCCGCGCAGGTAATACATATAGTCCACCTGCGGATGATTCGGGTGCAGCTTGATGAAGCGCTCGACCGATGCCAGTGCCTCGGCCTGGTCCTGGGCCTTGTAGTGGGCGTATGCAATCTCCATCTGCGCCTGGGTGGCGTAGGTGCCGAACGGATAGTTGGTTTCCAGCTTCTCGAACAGCTTGATTGCGGCGTCATAATGACCGCCATCCATTTCACCCCGCGCCTCATCGTATAATTTCGATGCGGACCAGTTTTTGGTCTCGTCGATTTTATCTCCAAACAGGCTGCAAGCCGACAGGCTCAGCAGGGCGCACGTCGCAACCAACACCGACAGTTTTTTTCGCATAGCGTTTTGCAAGTAAGAATTACCGATACAAGGAACGGCTGATTATAGCCGAGTGAGACTCACGTGATATCAAATGTAGCGCCGAATTCGGCGGATTTACCTCTCGACCCCGATTTCGACGACGAGATCGATAACGATTTTGCACCGGCAGGCACCGACCTGGCGCCGATCACGCTTGCGCTGTCGCCGGCCATTTGCGGCCAGCGCCTGGACAAGGTCGTCGCGGCCATGGTGCCGCAATTCTCGCGCAGCCGCATCCAGCTGTGGTTCGAGGACGGCCACGTGAAGGTCGACGGCAAATCGGCGCGCGGCAAGGATACCGCGTATGGCGACGAAACGGTGACCATCGAACCGCAGGCCGCACCCGAGGACACGGCCTACACGCCGGAGCCGGTGGAACTGGACATCGTGCACGAGGACGACGATATCCTTGTCATCAACAAGCCGGCAGGGCTGGTGGTGCACCCGGGTGCGGGCAACTGGTCGGGCACCATGCTCAACGGCCTGCTGCACCGCTGGCCGCAGCTGGCCAACGTGCCGCGCGCCGGCATCGTGCACCGCCTCGACAAGGATACCAGCGGCCTGATGGTGGTCGGAAAGACACTCGCCGCCCAGACCGACCTGGTGCGCCAGCTGCAGGCGCGAACCGTCAAGCGTGAATACCTGGCGCTGGTGTGGGGCACGCCCCACCTGTCGGCGACCATCGATTCGCCGATGGGCCGCCACCCGCGCGAGCGCGTCAAGATGGCGGTCTCGTCCAGCCCGAGCGCCAAGCCGGCGATTACGCATTACGAGCGGCTCGCCACCGGCGACCTTGACCGCCGTCCGGTGAGCCTGGTGCAGTGCCGCCTCGAGACCGGCCGCACGCACCAGATCCGCGTGCACATGCAGTCGATCGGCTACGCCCTCGTCGGCGATGCGGTGTACGGCAAGACGCACCTGGCTCCGGCTTTCCATCGCCAAGCCCTGCATGCGCGCCGCCTGGGGCTCACCCATCCGTCCAGCGGCGAGCATTGCGAGTGGGTGATTCCGCTTGCGGCCGATTTCGCCGCGCTGCTGGAACAGGCCGGCATCGAGCAGCCCGAAGCGGTTTGATGGACGCGTCCTCGATCATCCATCCGGCGTGGCCGGACTTGCCGCCGTCGGTCGGCGCGCTGGCGACTACGCGCGGCGGCGGCGCCAGCGCCGGTCCGTACGCTGACGGCAGCGGTGGCGGCGGCTTCAATCTCGGCATGCACTGCGGCGACGACCCGCAGGCCGCGCAGCGCAACCGCGACGCGCTGCGATCGCTGTTGCCGGGGCGCCCCGCGTGGATCTCGCAGGTGCATGGCATCGACGTGGTCGACGCGGCCACGGTCGGCCCGGACCAGCCGGTCCGCGTCGGCGACGCCAGTGTCAGCGACGCGCGCGGCGTCGTCTGCGCCATCCTGACGGCGGACTGCCTGCCCGTGCTGTTCGCGGACCTCGGCGGTAACGTCGTCGGCGCGGCGCACGCCGGCTGGCGCAGCCTGGCGGGCGGCGTGCTGGGAACGACGGTGGCGGCGATGCGCGAACGGGGGGCAGGGGAGATCACCGCATGGCTGGGTCCGGCCATCGGTCCGGAGAAATTCGAAGTCGGCCAGGACGTGTTTGAGGCCTTCCGCGCCCACTTGCCGCCTGATGAAGTGGCGCAGCGCTTCGCGCCGATCGAAGGCCGGCCCGGCAAATACCTGGCCGACATGTGCTCGCTCGCACGCTGCCTGCTGGCCCGCGACGGCATCATCCGCGTCCACGGCGGCGATCGCTGTACCGCCACCGAGCGCGAACACTTCTATTCCTATCGCCGGGATGGCGTGACCGGCCGGCAGGCAAGCTTGATCTGGATCAAGTAATTCACGTCCACGTCATCAATACTGTCTAGTCTCCCGAGGCAGCGTCATCCTTGCTGTCGCGCGCGGCCGCCCTTTCCTGGCGTCGCGCGCGCCGCCTCCTGCCTCCGGTGAGGTAAAAAAGTAGGGACAGCGGTAACACGCAATTGCCGAAAAAAGTCATAATTCCAGCGAGGACGCTCGGCTCGGTTGCGGCCATCAAGGCGACGACGTAAATCCATCCGATGGCAATGATCCACATGGTTTTCCTTTGCTAACAACCCGATTCTAATCAATGGATGCTGATATGAACATGCCCGATCCCCAGGCTTTCGCCACTTCCTGGATGTCGCAGTTTGCCGATCCCAGCGCCTGGCAGCAGTGGATGAAGATGCCGGAGATGACGCCGCAGGCGGCCAATCCGCTGGCGCCGCTGCTGAAGGATTTTGGCGCGGGCATTGCGCAGGCCAGGCTGGAAGAAATCCGCGCCGGCTATCTGCAGAAGGCGGCACGCCTGTGGCAGGACTTCATGTCCGCGAAAACGCCGGAATTGAAGGAC
Organism: Pseudomonadota bacterium; assembly: GCA_023389425.1. Lineage (GTDB taxonomy): Bacteria > Pseudomonadota > Gammaproteobacteria > Burkholderiales > Burkholderiaceae_D > Telluria. The sequence continues at coordinate 8,607 of JAEWEK010000208.1, forward strand.
CGCCGGTTTTCGGCGCCGGAATGGACGGCCAATCCGGTATCGGCATTCTCGGCCGCGTCCTACCTGCTCAATTCCGAATTCATGATGGCGCTGGCCGAAGCGGTCGACGCCCAGCCGCGCGACAAGCAGAAAATCCGTTTCGCGGTCCAGCAAATGGTTGACGCGATGTCGCCGGCAAACTTTTTGGCGACGAATCCGGAAGCGCAAATGCAAATGGTCGAGACCAAGGGCGAAAGCCTGACCAGGGGCTTGGCCAATATGCTGGGCGATATGCAAAAGGGCCGCATTTCGCAATCGGACGAATCGGCGTTCGAGGTCGGGAAAAATATCGGCACCACGCCGGGACAGGTCGTGTTTGAAAACGAACTGTTCCAGCTGATCCAGTACGCGCCCGTGACCGACAAGGTGCGCGCGGTGCCGCTGTTGATGGTTCCGCCGTGCATCAACAAGTTTTACATCCTGGATTTGCAGCCCGAGAACTCGCTCGTCAAATACCTGGTGGAGCAGGGCAACACGGTATTCATGGTGTCATGGCGCAATCCGGACCAGTCCCTGAGCCAGGTGACGTGGAACGATTACGTCGAGAAAGGCGCGATCGAGGCGATCGAGGTCACACGTGCCATCAGTGGGCAGGACAAGCTGAACGTGTTTGGTTTTTGTGTCGGCGGCACCATCGTCGCGACCGCACTGGCGGTGCTGGCCGCGCGCGGCGAGCAAGCGGCGGCCAGCGTCAGCCTGCTGACCACGCTCCTCGATTTCAGCGACACCGGTGTGCTCGAGGTCTTCGTCGACGATGCCCAGGTCGCGATCCGCGAGCAGCAGTTCAGCAACGGCGGCTTGATGCCGGGGCGCGACCTGGCCACGACCTTTTCCGCGCTGCGGCCGAACGACCTCGTCTGGAATTATGTCCAGCAGAACTACCTCAAGGGCAAGGAGCCGCCGGCATTCGACCTGCTCTACTGGAACGCGGACAGCACCAACCTGCCGGGGCCGATGTTCTGCTGGTACCTGCGCAATACCTACCTGGAAAACAAGCTGCGCGAGCCGAACCGCTTGACGGTGGCCGGCGCGCAAGTTGACCTCGGCAAGATCGCGGCGCCCGTGTTCATCTACGGTTCCAAGGAAGACCACATCGTGCCGTGGCAAGCCGCTTACGCGTCGATGCGCCTGCTGAATCCGAAGAACGCCAAGGCCAATCGCTTCGTGCTGGGCGCCTCCGGCCATATCGCGGGCGTGATCAACCCGGCGTCGAAAAACAAGCGCAGCTACTGGACCAACGACAAGAACGGCAAGGCCAAGGTGAAAACGTCGGAAGAGTGGATGGCCGGCGCCACCGAGCACAAGGGTAGTTGGTGGCCCGAGTGGGACGCCTTCCTGTCCGAGCACAGCGGCGAGCAGGTCGCCGCGCCGTCGTCAGCGGGCAACGAACAATACCGGGCAATCGAAACCGCCCCGGGCCGGTATGTGAAAGCGAGGGCGGAGTAGAAAATGCACCAAAATGGTGCATAAATAGCAAAGGACTAACGGAGTTGCCTTAAATTATTTGCTGCACCTGCGGTCGCAACGTGGTATTTTTCAGCTTTGGTCCGTCCCGCATGGCAACAAACGTTGTCAAACGGGTGAAGCCGGTGTCGGCATTTTGGCAATCATTCATGGCGCAGCCGCGCCGAATTTGGAACTGAGATGAGCAGCAAGAAGAGTGCGGAACGCCTGATTAAGAAATACCCGAACCGTCGTCTCTACGACACCCAGACCAGCTCCTACATCACCTTGACCGACGTGAAGCAGCTCGTGCTGGATGCCGAGGATTTCACGGTAGTGGACGCCAAGACCAATGAAGACCTGACCCGCAGCATCCTGCTCCAGATTATCCTGGAAGAGGAAGCGAATGGCGCGCCGATGTTTTCCAGCTCGGTGCTGGCGCAGATAATCCGCTATTACGGCCATGCGATGCAGGGCATGATGGGCTCGTACCTGGAAAAGAACGTGCAGGCCTTCACCGACATCCAGAACAAGTTCACCAGCGCCGCCGGTGCATTTGAGGGCGGCAAGGCGTTCAGCCCCGAGATGTGGACCCAGTTCATGAATGTGCAGGGTCCGATGATGCAGGGGATGATGAACAACTACATCGACCAGAGCAAAAACCTGTTCCTGCAGATGCAGGAGCAGATGCATAACCAGAGCAAGGCCATGTTCGGCGCATTTCCGTTTGGGCCGACGGGCAATAACAATAACGAGAAGAAGTAAGGCATCCGGTATCCCGCAGCTTTAACACGTCGTCCCCGCACAGGCGCACTAGTGTCCGGAATAATTTTGTTGACACAATCAGAAGAGGCATGGCTGCATCCTAGCTAGGGTCACTGCCTCTTCGGTTCGCCGTCGTCGCCGTTTTCTGAGTTCGTCGGTTTCGATCC
>JAEWEK010000261.1 GCA_023389425.1 Pseudomonadota bacterium
CTTGGCGCGGATCGCGGCCAGCTGGTTCTGCGGCGCGTTGAACTCGCCTTCGCCGGTGGCTTTCGCCAGCACGCCGTTGACGGTGGTGAACGCGGTCCAGCCGGTGGTGCCGTCGGCGCCGCGCTCACGGCCGGCGATCTTGCCGAAGGTGACGCGCAGGGTGCCGTTGGCATCCGGGTAGACGGCCTGGCCCTTGCTGTTCATGTAGGCGATCTTGGCCTTCATGTAGTTGGCGTAGGCTTGCTGGATCTTGCCGGACAGTTCCTCGTCGGCGTGCTCTTCCTTCAGGCCCGGCTCGTATAGGGCGACGGCGGCCTTGATGAAGCTGTCGTCGCTGGCCTTGAACTCGGCCGGCGATTTCTTCATCCATGCCAGGCGCTCGTTCTTGTCGGCCAGTTTCGAGCCGGCGTACAGCTTGTCCAGCTGGGCCTTCAGGTCGGCCTCGCTCATGCCGCTGCGGATGCCGAGGGCGGCATTGACGTTGGCGTTCTGCGTGTCCTGCGGCTGGGCCAGGTACTGCTTCAGGAAGTGCAGCACCAGCGCCTTGTCGACCTTCTCGTCGTAGGTGCGGTCCTGGCCGGCCAGGGCGGCGGTCAGGCGCGGCACGTCGCGGTCCTGGGTGCCGCTCTTGCGCTCGGCGTCAGGCTTGGCGCGCTCGTTGGCGAAGCGGTACAGGGTGCGCGCGGTGCCGAGGAAGCGCGGCGAGGCATAGGCCAGGAAGAAGTTGTTCTTCACCTTCTGGTCGCGTTCGGCGATCAGCTTCTCGACGTCGTCCATGCTCTGGCCGAACTCGGCCTTGCGGGCCGGATTGGCGTTGACCCAGGCCTTGAGCGCGTTGAATTCGGCCGTCTTGCGCGCCAGGATGTCGCTGCCCTGGTAGCTCTCGATCATGCCCTTGCGGTTCTTGTAGTAGTTGTTGACGCTGGCGATCTGGCCGGCGTACTTCAGGCGCGCCGCCTTGTCGTCCTTGGTCTGCTCGTCGATGATGGCCAGGGTCTCGCCCGATGCCTTGACGAAGGCCGGGTAGTTCCAGTCGAAGGTCCACGCCACTTCCGACGGCAGGCGATGGCGGTTGGTGCGGCCCGGGTAGCCCACCACCATGATGAAATCGCCTTCCTTGATGCCTTGCTGGGCGATCTTCAGGTAGTGCTTCGGCACGTAGGGGACGTTGTCCTTGGAAAAGTCGGCGGCCTTGCCGTCCTTGCTCACGTAGGCGCGGTAGAAGCCGTAGTCGCCGGTGTGGCGCGGCCACATCCAGTTGTCGGTGTCGCCACCGAACTTGCCGGTGCCGGACGGCGGCGCGTGCACCAGGCGCACGTCGCGGATTTCCAGTTGCTTGATCAGGTAGAACTCGAGGCCGCCGTAGTAGCTGGCCACGGTGCAGCGGTGGCCGGCGTCTTTTTCGCAGGCGGCGACCATCTGCTTCTCGTTCTTCTCGATGGCGTCGATGCGGGCCTTGCCGGCCAGCTTATTGGTGGCCGGGTCGATGATCTTGTCGGAGACGTTGCTCACTTCCTCGGTGACGAACACGCGGCTGCCCGGCGACGCCGGCAGCTCGTCGGCCATGGTCTTGGCCAGGAAGCCGTTGGCCAGCAGGTCGTTCTGCGGGGTCGAATTGACCGCGACGCTGTTGTAGACGCAGTGGTGGTTGGTGATGATGAGGCCTTCCGGCGACACGAAGGATGCCGAGCAGCCGCCCAGGCTGACCACCGCGCCCATCGGGAACTCGGTCAGCTTGGTCAGGGTGTTCGGGTCGAGCTTGAGGCCGTCGGCTTTCAGTTGCTTGGCTACTTGTGGCAGCTGCTGCGGCATCCACATGCCTTCGTCCGCGGATGCGGCGCCGAAGCTGGTGAGGATGGCGAGCGAGAGAAGGGTCTTTTTCATCGCGTATTTTCTGTGTGATGGGTTGTCAAACACATCCGTCTCCGGGTGAGTGCCCATCAGTATGAAAAGCGTGATGCATATAGTCAACCCATATCTGCATGGCGGCCATCCGCGCGGCTTCAGGCGGCCTTCAAGGTATGCATGTCGAGATCGGCGAGCAGCTTGTGGTGGTCGGCGGCCGGCAGCGTGGCGGCGGCCAGCTCGAGCACGCCGGCGAACACCGGCGCTGGGGCGTGCGCGCGCATGTCGGCCAGCATGGAGGCGCGCTCCTGGCGGTTCATGCCGAGCAGCATGCGGCGCATCACCGGCATCTTGTCCTCGGGCGCGACGGCGGCCACGATCGCCTGCTCCAGCGCGCCCAGTTCGGCATCGCTGTAGGCCGACCACAGCACGGCGTTGTGCTCGGTTTCCTCGTGGTCCATGTGCAGCATATTGTGGCCGGTGAACAGCGCCAGCTGGCGGTACAGCGTGCGCAGGGCGCGGTGGCGCAGCGCGCCGGATGCGTCCTCGACGGTGTCGGCCAGCGCGAACAGTTCGCCGATCTCGCGTTCGTGCACGGCGTGGTCGGCGGCGATGAAGGCGGTCGAGGCGGGCACGCGCGCTTCCATCGCCGGATGGACGAAGTGGTTTTCCTTGGCCAGGTGGATGCGGCACAGGTGGGCCAGCTCGCGCACCTGGGCCAGGCTGGCGGCGACGGCGGCGGCGTCGTCGCCATCCACGCCGCCGACGGCGGACACGGTGTCGAACATGAAGCGGCGCAGGGCCTTGTGGATGATGGCGTAGATGTCGTAGCGGTTTGCGGTTGCGGATTGCATGTCAGGCTCCTTGAAAAGAGCCTCAAGGCTAAGGGAGGCGGGCGCGGCGCGTTCTTAAAACTTGGTTCAGCAAACCGTAAAAGATTCTTAAGGCTGATTATGCATATGGGTCCTGCCGGAAGCGTGGGGTGGGACGGGGTTAGCCAGGCCGCTTGCACCAATGGTTCGCTTTTCGCTTTCTCTTCGTGTCGGTTTTAATCTCATCGGATCTGGTGGGAAGAAGACCAGATCGGAAGAGAAGAAATCAGAACCGATGAGACGACAAAACAGAACGCATGGTGACAGGGACTTGCGGCCGCGTCCCACGACTCACAGCTGGGCGCCGATGGTGGAGGCGATCGCGTCGCTCAGCTTGTCCAGCGCCGGGCGGTCTTCCCAGGCCGTCAGCGTGACCTGGCGCGCGTGGGCCCAGTCGGCGTCGAAGATGGCGGTCTGCTGGCGCGCGAACCCGGGGTCGAGGATGTTGAGGTTGGCTTCGTCGTTGATCGAGAAGGAACGGTTGTCGAAGTTGGTCGAGCCGACCGACACCAGGCGCTGGTCGACGATCAGCGCTTTCACGTGGTACATGGTGGGCTGGTATTCGGCGATGCGGATGCCGGCGGCCAGCAGCGTGCCCCAGCGCTGGCGCGAGGCGGCGCGCACGATGTCGGCGTCGATCTTGCTGCCGGGCACGATGATGCGGATGCGCACGCCGCGCCGGGCGGCCGCGACCAGGGCCTTGACGGCCAGCTCGTCCGGCACGAAGTAGGAGGCCGACAGGTCGATCGTGTGCGAGGCGGCGGTGATCGCCATCAGGTACATCAGATGCATGCTTTCGCTGCCGCCGGTGGGCGAGCTGGCGAACACCTGGGCCGGCGCATCGCCCACTTTCGCCAGCGCCGGGAAGTAGTCGTCGCCGTCGAGCACGATGCCGGTGGCCTTGGTCCAGTTGTCCATGAACACGGCCTGCATCTGGCCGACGGCCGGGCCCTCGATGCGGAAATGGGTGTCGCGCCAGTGGTCCTCGTCCTGGGCGTGGCCGCGCCATTTGTCGGCGATGCCTACGCCGCCGGTGAAGCCGATCTTGCCGTCGATCACCAGCAGCTTGCGGTGGGTGCGGTTGTTCAGGCGCGCCAGTTTCCACCACACCGGCTTGTGGTAGCGCTGCACGCGCACGCCGGCCTGGCGCATGGCCGCCAGCTGCCGGTCGTCGAGCTTCATGCTGCCGATGAAATCGAGCATCACATGGACCTTGACGCCGGCGCGCGCGCGCTCCGACAGCGCATCGGTGAATTCCTGGCCGATCGTGCCGGACCAGTAGATGTAGGTTTCGAAGCTGATGGTCTTTTGTGCGTGCTTGATGGCGTCGAGCATGGCGGGGAAGATCTGCTCGCCGTTGAGCAGTACCTCGACCTTGTTGCCTTCGACGATGGGCGGGCCGAGCAGGACGCCGAGGGAGCGCCGGAACTGGGGATCGGCGCTGTCGTATTTGCGGATCAGCTGGGCCTCGATCTTCTTCTCGCTCGGCATGAAATTGAGGGCGAGAAAGCCGACGAGCAGGGACAGGAGGCTGCTCGCGATGCCGATGACCCAGCGCCGGGTGCGCATGATGAGTTGAGGACAAAAAAAACCAACGCGGGGCGGCGTTGGTTTTGGAGCTGGCTGCGCTTAGCGGACCCGGCCGCGACGCAGCAGGTTGACGATGGCCAGCAGGATCACGGCGCCGAGGAAGGACACCAGCAGCGAGGACACGGTGAAGTCGTTGGAATTGATGGTGCCGCTGCCGAACAGCGGCGACAGCAGCCAGCCGCCGAGGAAGGCGCCGACGATGCCGACCACGATGTTGAGGATCATGCCCTGCTCGGCGTCGGTCTTCATGACCATGCTGGCGAGCCAGCCCAGGATGCCGCCGACGATAATCCAGATGATGAATAACATATTGATTCCTCCTCGGTTGGTTGAACAATCCCTAAGGGCCCCGCCCGGTGTCGCGGCCATGGGAAAAGGTCTAGTCGCAGAGCTCGGCGCGGGTCGGTGCGGCATCGAACGTTAGACGGCGAAACGGCGCGCCCGTTCGTGTCGGGGCGGCATTGCCGGACCTGGGTGCGGGAACGAACAGAAGAGTGGGGCGGGCGCGCCGTATCGTGGCGGCGATGAAGCGGCCGCGTTGGCCGCACCTCGAAAGGATTCGATATGAGCAAGCACGACAGCAAGGACCAGCGCATGGTCACCGGATTGTTCCCGGACCGTGCCAGCGCCGAGCGCGCCTACGGCATCATCAGCACCCGCGGCTACGGCAGCGACGACCTCAACCTGATGATGTCGGACGACACCCGCAAGGCCCATTTCGCCGACAAGGACACCGAGCTGGGCAACAAGGCGGCGGAAGGGGCCGGCGTCGGCGCCGGCATCGGCGGCACGCTGGGCGCGGTGCTGGCCGGCATCGCGGCGGTCGGCACCACGCTGGTGCTGCC
>JAEWEK010000282.1 GCA_023389425.1 Pseudomonadota bacterium
TCGGCCGGGATCAGGTTGCGCAGCGAGACGTCGTTGACCAGCATGACCAGGCGCACCGCCTGCGCGGCCTGCGCCACCGTCGCGCCCATCGGCACGTCGCCGGTGATGACGGCCACTTCCGCTTCCAGGTCGACGCCCCAGTCCTCGCTCTGCACGGCGATCGGGTCGCACGGGCCGACGAAGGAATCGGAACCGCCCTGGTACATCAGCGGGTCGGTGTAGAACGAGGCTGGCACTTCTGCGTTGCGCGCCTTGCGCACCAGCTCGACGTGGTTGATGTAGGCCGAGCCGTCGGCCCATTGGTAGGCGCGCGGCAGCGGCGAATGGCAATCCTCTTCGATGAAGGAGCGGGCGGCCGGCGCCACGCCCGCATTGAGCTGCTCGTAGACCAGGCGCAGGCGCGGCGCGCAGGCGCTCCAGTCGTCCAGTGCCGCCTGCAGGGTCGGCGCGATGTCCGGCACCGGCTGGCAAGTGACGAGGTCGCGGCTGACGACGGCCAGGGTGCCGTCGCGGCCGCCTGCTTTGAGGGTGGCGAGTTTCATGGCGTCTCCTTCTTTCCGATATTGCTGACATTTAAAATCAAAACGGACTATCATACAAACAGTATTTTCCGCTCGATTTATCGGATTTTCTTATGAATCCTACCTTGCGCCAGATGCGCGCCTTCGTCGCGCTTGCCAAGACTGGACACTTTACGCTCGCCGCGCAACTGCTGCATTTGTCGCAGTCGGCGCTGTCCGGCCTGATCAAGGAGCTCGAAGCCACGCTCGGCGCCCGCGTGGTCGACCGCAGCACGCGCAAGATTTCACTGACCGAGATTGGAAGCGAACTCTTCCCCCTATTCAGCCAGATCATCGACGACCTGGACGGTGCGCTCTCCAACATTGAAGCACATACGCGCCTCAAGAAAGGGACGGTGCGCATCGCCGCACCACAGCTGATGGCGTGCACGCTGCTGCCCGGCGCCATCGCGGCGTGGCAGGCGCAACATCCGGAAGTGCAGCTGCGGCTGGCCGATTGCGCCCTCGACAGCGTGGCCGCGCGCGTGCTGTCCGGCGAGGCCGACCTTGGCATCGCGCCCGAGCGCGAACCGGCGCCGCAGCTCGACGCGCGCCTGCTGTTCGAGCTGCCCTTCGCGCTGGTATTCCCGAAGAAGCATCCGCTGGAATCGCGCAAGAAGCTTACCTGGCAAGACCTGGGCGAATTTCCATTTATTTCGCTGCAAGGCCAGTTCACCGAGCGCCTGCAGGCGGACATGCACGAAGCGCTGCGCGAAGTGACGATCAAGCCGGCGTACGAGGTGGCCTATATGACGACGGCGCTGGCGATGGTCAGCAGCGGCCTGGGGATCACGGTGTGCCTGCCGTACGCGCAACCGCTGGTGACGCTGCACAAGCTGAATATGCGACAACTCGAGGACCCGGTACTGACGCGGCGCTTCTTCGTCCATACCCGGCCGGGGCGAACGCTCAGCCCGGCTGCGGAGGCGTTCATGGCGTTCTTGCTGGAATACGTCAAGCGGGCCGCCTAGTCCGGCAAGGCCGATGTGTGGCGGGCCGGACACCACAGGCGCGCAAGCGCGGCGCTAAAATACTCGCTCGCCACCCGCAGAACCGCATCAATGTCGCACAACACCACCGAAATCAACCGCCGTATGAACAAGTTCGACGGCCGCCACAGCGTGTGGCTGTTCGGCTACGGCTCGCTGATCTTCAAGGCCGATTTCCCTTTCCTCGACCGCCGTTCCGCCAGCATCGACGGCTGGACGCGCCGGTTCTGGCAAGGCTCGCACGACCACCGCGGCACCGAGACCGCGCCCGGCCGCGTCGTCACCCTGGTGCCCGAAGCCGGCGCTGTGTGCCACGGTGTCGCCTACCTCGTCACGCCGGAAGAATTCGCGCACCTGGACCACCGCGAGAAGAACGGCTACCTGCGCCTGGCGACCGACATTCATTTCGACGACGGCAGCAGCGAAGAAGGCCTGGTCTACATCGCGACGCAGGAAAATGCGGCCTTTCTGGGGCCGGCCACCGAATCGGACATCGCACGGCAGATCGCCACCGCGCGCGGCCCCAGCGGCCCGAACAGCGAATACCTGCTGAACCTGGCGCAGGCCTTGCGCGAACTAGGCAAGCCCGACCAGCACGTCTTTGAAATCGAAAAGCAATTGCGCGGATTGATGGCCGCCTGAGCGCAGGGCCAGGCTTGCGCAACAGGACTGCCGCCCTGCTCAAAACAAATCGAGCTGCCCGGTGGCGTTGCCCATCTGCTTGCCTGGCGTGCCGGGCACCACCAGCGGCCGCCTGAATTGCGCGACATCCAGCCGCTCGAAGCGCCCGCGCAGCCCGCTCATGCCGAGCCGTTCGACCGCCTTGGAGAATCGCTGGCGGATCAGGTCCGCCCACACGCCCTCACCGTGCATGCGGCTGGAGAAATCGCTGTCGTAATCCTTCCCGCCGCGCATCTCGCGCACGCGGTTCATCACACGGGCCGCCCGCTCCGGGAAATGCGCCTGCAGCCATTCATGGAACAGCGGGTTCACTTCCCACGGCAGGCGCAGCACGACGTAGTGCGCGCCGACCGCGCCGGCATCACGCGCCGCTTCGAGGATCTTTTCGATCTCCGGTTCCGTCACGAAGGGAATGATGGGGGCGACGCTGACGCTGACCGGGATGCCCGCCTCCGCCAGGGTGCGAATGGTGCGCAGGCGCCGTGCCGGCGCAGCCGCACGCGGCTCGAGCGTGCGTGAGATGTCCGGGTCCAGCGTGGTCAGCGTGATTGCCGCGCACGCCAGGCTCTTTTGGGCCATCGGCGCAAGCAGGTCGATATCACGCTCGATCAGCGCGGATTTAGTGATGAGCCCGACAGGATGATGGCACTCGTGCAGCACCTCCAGCACTTGCCGCGTCAGCCGCTTGTGGCGCTCGACCGGCTGGTAGGCGTCCGTGTTGACCCCGATGGCGATATGCTCCGGCACATAGGAGCGCGCGGCCAGCTCGCGCCGCAGCAGGTCCGCCGCATTGACCTTGGCGAACAGCCTGCTTTCGAAATCCAGCCCGGGCGACAAGCCGAGATAGCTGTGCGTGGGCCGCGCAAAACAGTAGATGCAGCCATGTTCGCATCCGCGATACGGGTTGAGCGAGACATTGAACGGCACGTCCGGCGAGGCATTGCGCGTGAGGATGCTTTTGGCGTATTCGTCCGTGACGACCGTGCGGAACGGCGGCGCCTCATCTTCCTCCACCGCCCAGCCGTCCTCGAAACGCTCGCGCTGGTCGACCTCGTACCTGCCCTGGATGTTGGAGACTGCGCCCCGGCCCTTGCGCGCGGCGAGCGGACGCGGAGGCAATATCACTTGCTCCTCGTATCCTTCCCTGTCGATTCGTCGTTCGCCTTGCGCCACGGTTGCACCTGCACTGTATGTTTATACAGTATCTTACGCGCGGCCCTGCGTGAATTCAAGCGGAGCGCACGAACGCTGCTTGTTGTACAACAAAGCGGTCGAAGGATGCGAGCAGGCGCGCACAAGCATCTCGTTCGCCCGTCAATTGCGCCAAGGCGTAAGCCGCCGCCTCGAACGAAGACAGCTGGTGCGGCGCATGGGCCTTGCGAATCCGATACGCCGACGCCGGCGCGTCGTCCAGCGCCAGCCGCGGCAGGGATCGCAGCGCCGGATTCAGGTACAGCATCTTGCGGCTCTTGCGCCAGGTGGCGTCCAGCACGACCAGGCGCAAGCGCGACGGATCCGGCGGCGCGGCGGGCGCCTCGGGTCCGTCCTCCGCCGGATACAGCAGAACAGGCTGGCGCCCGCCACCGTGCAGCAACGCGTCGAGCGTGGCAGGATCGAAGGCCTCGCCGACCGCGATTCGGCTGCGGGGCAGGCACTGGTGCAGCAAGCGCCCGCTGTTCTTCGCCTGCTTCACTTCGAGCGGATGCATCAGGATCAGCACCTCGACCGCGCTGTCGACCCGCGCCACGGACGCACAGATGCAGGCCGCCTGTGGACGTTCACAGACGGCGCACAGGGCGCGGCGAGGTGGCTGCGGATCGGTCATGCGGCGGAGGGCAAAGGCAAGGCCGCCGATTGTATCAGCGCCGCATCGGCCGTGCGCCGCGCGGCGCGCTCACCGGGCCGCGGGAGCCCAGCCGCCACCGAGCGCGCGGTACAGGTCGACGTGCGCGCCGAGCAGGCTGGCGCGCAGCTGCAACTGCGCGTTCTCGATGCCGAACAGGGTGCGCTGCGCATCCAGCTCCTCCAGATAGGAGGCATAACCGTTCGCATGGCGGTTGCGCGCGATGCGCAGCGCCTCGGCGGCGGCCACGCGGCGCGCCTCGCCTTCGGCCAGCTGCTCCTTGAGGAAGCGGATGCCGGCCAGCGCGTTCTCGGTCTCGGCGAAAGCGCTGCGCACCGCGCTCTCGTACGCGATGACGGCGCGGTCGCGCGCGGATGCCGCGATATCGGTCTGCGCGCGCAGGCGGCCGCCATTGAAGATCGGCGCCAGCACACTGCCGCCCACGCTCCACAGCCAGTAGGGAGAGCTGAACAGCTGCCCGGTGCTGTTGGCGTAGGGCGCGAACGAGGCCGCGAGATCGACCGACGGGAGCAGCTGGTCGCGCGCCGCCGCGAGCCCGGCATCCGCGGCCGCCACCGCATTCTCGGCCGCTGCCACGTCCGGCCGGCGACGCATCAGTTCCGACGGCAGCGACGGCGCGATCGCGGGCGCAGCCAGCTCGGCCAGCGGCAGGCCGCGCGCGACCGGACCGGGGTTCGCGCCCGCCAGCACGGCCAGCGCATCTTCCTGCAGCGCGATCGAGCGCTCCAGTTGCGGCAGCACCGCCGACGTCGCGCGCAATTCGGATTCGGCCTGCGACAGTTCGAGCCGCGAGCTGTAGCCGACCTCGAACTCGCGCCGCGCCAGCTCCAGCGAACGCTGGCGCGTGACCAGCGTCGCGCGCGCCAGCTCGAGCTGCGCATCCAGCCCGCGCAGCGCCAGATAGCCCGCCGCCGCATTGGCCGCCACCGACAGCGCCGTCGCGTCAGCGGCCGCCTGTTGCGATGCATAGTCGAAGCGCGCCGCCTCCGCCTGCGCCGCCGAACGGCCCGACAAGTCGATCTCGTAACTGGCCTGGACGCCGCCGGTGATCGAGGTGACGTCGATCGGCGTGCCGAAGGGCCCGATGGTGCGCGCCCGGCCCGGATTGAAACCGGCGGTGACCTGCGGCGCGTCGGCGCTGCGCGCGACGGCGATACGGGCGCGGTACTCGCGCAGCCGCGCCTGCGCCGTGCGGACGTCTCCGTTGCGCGCCAGCGCCTGCCGCACCAGCGCCGTCAGCGCCGGATCATGGAAAGCCTGCCACCAGTCGCGCTCCACCGGCGCGCCCGGTCCGATATCGGTGCGCCAGTGCGCCGGCACATGCAGCGTCGATGCCGGCGGCGGATGGCGCGGCAGGCTGCACGCGGCCAGCAGCAGCGCCGGCGCGATCGCCAGCAGGCGTTTCATTGGCGTCCCTTGGCGGAGGTGTCGATGCGGACCACCACCGACATCCCGGGCGACAGCCGCGACGCCAGCTCCTGGTTTGGATCGACGCTGATGCGCACCGGGATGCGCTGGGTGATCTTGACGAAATTGCCGGTGGCGTTATCCGGCGGGAGTACCGAGAACTCGGCGCCGGTGGCGGGCGCGATGCGCTCCACCGTCCCGCGCAGCCTGGCGCCGTCGAGCGCATCGACCGAGAACGTGGCCGGCTGGCCGATGCGGATATTGGCCATCTGGGTTTCCTTCATGTTGGCGATGACCCACAGCTGCGGCGGCACCAGGGCGGTGAGCTGGGCGCCGGCGTTGACGTAGGCGCCCAGGCGCACCGCCACCTGTCCCAGCTGGCCGGCGCGGGGCGCTGTGATACGCGTGTTGGACAGGTCGATCTCGGCCAGATTCAGCGCCGCCTGCGCATTCGCCACCGCCGCTTCGAGCGAGCCGCGGTTCACGCCAACGGTCTTGAAGTTCTGGCGCGCGATGTCGAGCGTGGCGCGGGCCTGCGCCACCGCCGCCGCCGACTGCGCATGGGCCGCGCGCGCGGCGTCCAGCTCACGCGTCGACAGCGAACCGTCCGCCGCCAGCGCCTGCACCCGGCGCAGGTCGGCCGCCGATTTCTGTTCCTGCGCGACGGCGTTGGCCAGCGCGGCCTGGTTCTGGCCGATGCCGGCGCCGGCGCTGCTGCGCGACTGGGCGTAATTGGCAAGCGCCGCCTGCTGCGCCTGCAGCTGCGCGCGCGCCTGCGCCAGCCGCTGCGTGTAGATGCGGTCGTCGATGCGGAACATCAGCTGCCCCTGCCGCACCTGCTGGAAGTCCTGCACGTCGACCTCCACCACATAGCCCGGCAACTGCGGGCTGATCAGCGTGACCTGGCCCTGCACCATCGCGTTCTCGGTGCCCTCCACCGCGCTGTGAAATGGCGGCAGGTTCCACGCGTAGAGCACGACCAGGACCCCGGCGAGCGCCATGGCGCCGAAAATCAGCCCGTTGCGCAGCGCACGCCGGCGCAGGGTGCCGGAGGCGGTGTCGGTATCGTCGTCGGCCATGTCAGTCGGTCACCTGTTCGCTTCCGGTTGCGGGCTGCGACGGCAGCGCGGGCGGCGCCGCGTAATGCCTCAGCCACAAGGCGCGCCCGAACACCCAGGCCGCGTGCAATGCGGCGATCACCGCGATCAGCAGAAATACATCGTTGTACGCAAGGACGTTGGCTTCGCGCGCCGTGGCGGCGGCCAGCGCCGACAGTCCCTGGTGCGCGCGGCCGGACGGGTCGACCACGGCGCGCCCGAAGGCGGCGCCGCCGCGCGCGACGCGCGCCGCCACCTGCGGATCCAGTGCCGACAGGTGCTCGGCCAGGATGCTGGAATGGTATTTCTCGCGCCATGTCTGGAAGGTGCCCAGCAGGGACGAGCCGATCAGGCTGCCCATGTTCTGCGTCGCGCTGAACAGCACCGAGAAGCTGATCAGGTTGGCCGGCTCCGCGATCACCCTGCCGATCAAGGACACCACCAGCGGCCCCAGGAACATGGCGCCGCCGAAGCCGAGCATCGCCTGGCTCAGGTACATCTGCTCTGGCCGGGTCTGGCTGTTGGCGAACGAGGCGATGAAGGCGCCACAGGCCATGATGACGAGCGCGATGCCCTGCGGCGCCATCAGGTGCTGCAGCCTGGTGGTGGTCGCGGCGACGACCAGGCCGATGATGGTGGCCAGCAGGATCACGTTGAACAAGGTGGTCAGCTGGTCGTTGTTCAGGCCCACGGCGCGCATCAGGCCGACCGCGCCGATGCCCTGCTCGGCCAGCACGATCCGCACCAGCACCAGGCCCAGGGCCAGCCGGGCGATGCTGCCATTGGCCATCCAGCGCAGGTTCAGCAAGGGGTTGCGGCGCGTGTGCTCGACGTAGAACGCGGCCACGATCAGCACGATGGCGGCGGCCAGCGCGATGCCGATCCAGCCGGTGTCGCGCCACCACAGCAGGCGTCCGAAGGTGAGTACCACCGCCAGCAATGCCACGCCCGGCGCGAACAGGGCGAAGGTCAGGAAGTCGATCGGGCGGAAGGTCTTGAAGCGGTCGCCGGGCGGCAGCTTGAGCATGAACACGCAGGC
>JAEWEK010000085.1 GCA_023389425.1 Pseudomonadota bacterium
TTTTTTACCAGAATTCCCATGCAAGACTTCCACCACAACCGGGCCCATGCCCTGCTTGAACATGCCGAACCGGTCGCCAGCGTCGACCAGGTGCAGGCCGCCGTCCGCCACGTCGCCGACCAGCTGAACCAGCGTTTCCGCGACCCCGACGAGGCTTCCTTCCCGATGGTGCTGGGCGTGATGGGCGGCGCTGTCGTCTTCACCGGCCACGTGCTGCCGCTGCTCGATTTTCCGCTCGAATTCGACTACATCCACGTCACCCGCTACGGCGACGAGGACCGCGGCGGCAAGGTGGTGTGGAAGGTGATTCCGCGCCAGAGCGTGGAAGGCAAGACCATCATCGTGCTGGACGATATCCTGGACGAGGGCGAGACGCTGGCGCAGGTGAAGGAACGCCTGCTCGAGATGGGCGCGAAGGAAGTCATCATCGCGGTGTTCGCGGACAAGGACATCGGGCGCGCAAAGCCGGTGCAGGCCGATATCGTGGGACTGACGATTCCGAACCGCTTCGTGGTCGGGTTCGGGATGGATGTCTATGGCTACTGGCGCAACCTGCCGGCGCTGTGGGCGATCAGCCCGGAAGACTTGAAGGCGGCGACGGCGGAGTAAGCGTAAATAAGCCATCGTTCCCGCCTGCGCGGGAACGACGTGGTGATTTATTCGACGCTTGCATGCCGTTCAAGCGCTGCCTGCGCAGATGCGCTCGCGCGCCGCGTCGTATTCGGCCTTCAGGCGCCGCACCATCTCCGCGACGGTCGGCACGTCATCCATCAGCCCAACCCCCTGCCCCGCGCCCCAGATGTCGCGCCAGGCTTTCGCGCTGCCGGAACCGAAACTCATCTTGCTCTTGTCCGACTGCGGCAGCTCATCCGGGTCCAGCCCGGCCGCGACGATGGACCTGCGCAGGTAGTTGCCGTGCACGCCGGTGAACAGATTGGTATAAACGATATCCGCCGCCGCCGATCCGACGATCGCGTCGCGGTAGGCCTCGCTGACGTTGGATTCGCGCGTGGCCAGCCAGCGCGAGCCGATGTAGGCGAAGTCCGCGCCCATCGCCTGCGCGGCCAGGATCGCATCGCCGGTCGCGATGGCGCCCGACAGCGCCAGCGGCCCCTTGAAGAAGCGTCGCACCTCGCCCACCAGCGCGAATGGCGACAGCGCACCGGCGTGGCCGCCGGCGCCGGCCGCGACGAGAATCAATCCATCCACGCCCGCCTCCAGCGCCTTCTGCGCATGGCGGATCGAGATCACGTCGTGCAGCACGATGCCGCCGTAAGCGTGCACCGCATCGAGCATCTCGCGCGGCGGCGCGCGCAGCGAGGAGATGATGATCGGGACCTGGTGCTTCACGCAGACTTCCACGTCGTGCTCGAGCCGGTCGTTCGACTGGTGCACGATCTGGTTGACCGCGATCGGCCCCACCCGCGCGCCGGGATTGGCTGCGCCAAAGGCGGCCAGCTCGGCCTGCAGCTCGGTGAGCCAGCTGTCGAGCAGCTCGGCCGGGCGTGCGTTCAGCGCCGGGAAAGAGCCGACGATGCCGGCCTTGCACTGCGCCGCCACCAGCGCGGGCCCGCTGGCGATGAACATCGGCGATCCGATCACGGGAAGGGTCAGGTCCTGCAGCACGGCGGGTAGCGTCATGGTCGGTCTCGGAATGGTTGTTCCCGTCGATTATAGAATCGAAAAAGCACGACCGTGCTAGGGTCGTTCCTCTAATCGCCGGCGAGGGCAGTTTGGTCGCCGGTGAACAGCACATTATTCGACGACAGCCATCTCCGCTCGAAGATAGGCATCGAGGCAGGAAGCGCGGCGTTCACTTGAATTCGATGCGCTCTTCGCGCCGGCGGATCTCGGCCCACACGGCGCGCTTGTAGTCGTCGCCGGCACTGCCCCAGGCGACAATTTCGTCGATGGTGCGCAGGCAGCCGATGCACAAGCCGGTATCGGGCGCCATCTGGCACACGTTGATGCAGGGGGACGGCACCGGCGCCTGGTCTTCGGGATTCATGCGGCCGCCTTTGCCGTCTTGCGCGCCAGCTTGTCGGCGAAGCGCACCGGATCGATGATGAAGCGTTCGTGCTCGCCTTCGCAGATGCGCTCGACGTCGTCCCATGCCTCGACGCGGAAGCGCAGGCGGCGGCCGTCCACTTCGGTGACTTCGCCCTTGATCGTCAGCGTCATGCCGGGCGGGGTCGGCGCGAAGTGCGCGAACTTGACCATCGTGCCCAGGCTTTGCTCGCGCGGCCAGTCGACATAGGGCATGATGCCGTTCACGCAGGCCAGCTCCATCATGCCGACCATATAGCCGGTAGCAAGCACGTCCGGCATGTCGAGGCAAAACGCAGTATCGTGATAGAGATTGGGAACGGTGGCGCGCGGCGGCACGGTGTAGCGCCATTCGAAGCGGATGCCGGGTTTCAGCTCGGGACTCATGGATAAACAGGATCAGGTGTTCGGGGAGGCCGCTTGACCCGCGACCTCAAGAGCGTAGACTACCATTGCTTCGAGGATAAGGCTTAAGGCGGGACGATCAGCCTATGAAATTGAACCACAAATTGTTTGCCCCGATGCGCGCCGCGGCCCGCGTCCTGCTGCGCAAAGGTCCTGTCGCCACCACCCAGGCCTTCCAGCAGGCGATGGACAATGCGTCCGCGCTGCAGCAGGCCGCGCGGCGCATGGTCGAGCCGGCCAGCGCGCCGGCGCAACCCGCTGCAGATTTGCTGGGCACCATCGACTTGCCGCATGAATTGCTGCGCCCCGAGGTGCGGCCTGTCCTGCCCGGCCGGTTCAGCGACGGCGTCTATACCAACGAAGCCGGCATGCGCAGCTACAAGCTCTACGTGCCGAGCACCTGCCGCGGCCAGCCGGTGCCGCTGATCGTGATGTTGCACGGCTGCACGCAGGATCCGGATGACTTCGCCAAGGGAACACAAATGAATGAACTGGCGGAAGAGCTGCCGTTCATCGTGGTGTATCCGGCGCAATCGCAGCAGGCCAATCCCTCGCGCTGCTGGAACTGGTTCAACGAGATCGACCAGCAACGCGACCAGGGCGAGCCCTCCATCATCGCCGGCATCACGCGTCACGTCATGGAGACGCATGCGATCGACCCGGGGCAGGTGTATGTGGCGGGCCTGTCGGCGGGCGGCGCGATGGCGACCATCATGGGCACGCTGTATCCGGACCTGTACGCCGCGGTCGGTGTGCATTCCGGCCTGCCGTTCGCGGCGGCGGACGACCTGGCGTCGGCGCTGGCGGCGATGAAAGGCGATTTCAAGCGTCGCCACACACCGGGGAAAACCTTGCCGATCATCGTCTTCCACGGCGACCAGGACAAGGTGGTGCACCCGGCCGCGTCGGACGAACTCATCGCACAGGGCGCGATGCCGGTGTCGACCGGTGTGGTCGTCGAACCCGGCCACGTGCCCGACGGCCACGCCTACACACGCACCCTGCACCAGCGCGACGATGGCAATGTGCACGCCGAGCACTGGCTGGTGCACGGCGGCGGCCATGCCTGGTTCGGCGGCAGCGCGGACGGCAGCTACACCGACGCCCGCGGGCCGAATGCGAGCCGCGAGATGCTGCGGTTTTTCAGGACGCAGCGCTGACACGCGACATGCGGGTTCGGTGTTCGTCCACTAATCGGGTAAAAAGTTAGCATCCAGCACTTGGCTTGAGGCCCACAGCCAATCGCCCGGAATGTCCAGCCCACTTTCGCGCACGACGGCCGCCGCCGCACGCAGCCACACCAGGTCCATCCATTCTTCTTCATCGAGGTATCGCTGGAGGCTTGGTGCTGTTCGTAAGGAATACCGTATGGCAGCACGCTGTACGTCGATCCCTAACTCCCAGCTTCCGCATTGGCCTCCGGGAAGGAATTTCCATCGGAGCAGTTGCGCGATCAGTGCCGACAGTTCGCGGCCAAATTCGCGCTGTTCGCTCCGGGCTACGCCTTCGAGTTCCTCGGCGATGTTGCAGGAGTCAAGGGCATCAAGTTGGCCGGCACGCAGCAGTGCAGCTTGCTCGCCGGCCCAGGCGACGACATCGGCATCGTAGGAAGTGCGCATCACAATACCTCTATGCGAAACTCGCGAAATTAGTCAGGATAGAAGCGCTGGTCGATGACCTCGTTCCAACTCCAGATCCAGGTCTCCGGTAAGACGAGATTGGTTTGGCGCTCGGCGAGTTGGACAGCGTCCTCCCAAACCTCGTCCAGCCAGTCATCATCGATGAGCAAATGCTTCAGGCTGGGGTATTTCCTGAGACTGCGCGCAATCCTGCTTCGTTGCAGGGTAATGGTTCGTTTCCAGCTATTACCGCGCAGATACTGCTGGAACTTCCACTTCAGCAGTTGGGCCAACAGTACTGCGAGCCGGCTGGCCAACTCGTGCTGCTTGTTCTTGCCCACGTCTTCAATCTCCTCGGCGATGTTGAGTACATCAATCTCGTTGAGATTGCCAGCACGTAGCAACGCGGCCTGTTCGTGCGCCCAGGCGACGACATCGTTTTCGTAGGAAGTATTCATCGGCAGCCTCCTTCAGTACAGCTTAGACCTGCCAAAGGCGCGCGATATCCGTTCAGTTCAAACGCTCAGGCGGAACTTCCGCTTGCTGCGCCTGTCGCGCGGCGGCGATGTGCTGTTCGAGACAGGCCGGGCACCAGCAGCCGGCCGCGCCTTCCGGCACCGGCACCGCGGGCGGCAGGCGCGTGCACCAGCACGGCTCGGGCGAACCCTCGGCCATCGCGCACCCGAACGGTGCGCCGCAGCGTGTACAAATCGTCATGAAACGCGATGAAAAGTGAGGTGAAGATTATCTGCCGAACCACGGTAACGGATCGAAACAGAAAATTCAACCGGACAGTCCTATAA
>JAEWEK010000141.1 GCA_023389425.1 Pseudomonadota bacterium
TACTACGGCCTGTGGTATCCGATCATCGTCGCTGCCATCACGTTCGTGATCGGTGCGCTGTTCGTGAAGGAAACCAAGGATAACAACATTTACGCTGCCGACTGATTGGCGGCACCAAAAGCGAAAGCCCCGTTTCGGCGGGGCTTTTTCGTTCTCGTTCTTACTCGATCGCGGCTTTGACGACCGGTGCCGGATCATCCCAGCGCCAGACCCGCATGCGCCAGGCAGCCCACGCGCTCAGGCCGGCGCCGGCAAGCAGGATCAGGCGGGTGTCGAACAGGGTTAACACCGCGCCGCCCAAGGCCATCACGATGTTTGCAAAGCAGAAGGTGGTCGACAACAGGCCCATGACCGAACCCTGCCCATGCTTACCGAAATGGTCCGCGGCCCAGCCCTGGATCGTTGCGTTGTAGAAGGCGTGCGGCAGGCCGAACATCACGATGCCGGCAAGGCCGAGCCACAGGTTGCCAAGGGCGACGCACGCGATCGCCAGTGCGACCCCGACGGCGAAAAAGCTCGAGCGGCGCAAGGGATCGTGCCGGCTTGGCCCGCCGGCGATCGCGGCGGACAGGGTCATCACGCCGCACAGGCCGACATTCACCAGCGAGATGCCGCGGGTGTCGAAGTGGCCGATCTCGACCAGCCACAGTGGATAGAACTCGTAAAAGCCGGTCACGCCGCAGGTGTAGGCCAGCTGCACGATGAACAGCAGGCGCAGGTCGGCGTGGCGCAGCAGGTTGAAAGCGTGGCGTTCGCGGGCAACGGACAGCCACGAGGCGGGATGGCCGTGGACCGTCTCGCGATCAAGTGCGACAAAGGCCAGGCAGGCGCCGAGCAGCAAGGCGCCGGCCGCGATGTAGAACGGCACCGACAGGCCGAGACTGATGGTGATGCCGGCCATCAGCGGTCCGAACAGCCAGCCCAGATGCAGCGCGCCGTTAAACCAGGACATTGCACGGTTGCGCAGCTCGCCCTCCAGCTTGTCCGCCAGCAGCGCACGCACCACCGGCGCCTGGCCCTCCATCAGGCCGGTTCCGAAGCGTGCCGCCAGGAATAGCGGATACGATTCCATCGACAGCGCGCCCGCGGTCAGCACATGGCCCAGGGCTGCGCCACCTGCCGTGAACAGCACGAGCTTTCGCCGGCCGAAACGGTCCGACAAGGGACCCATCACCGCATTGCCCATCAACAGCCCGAGGGGGTTGATTAACAAAGCGATGCTAAACAGGAGGTTAGGGGGTAAACCTAGAAAATGGTTGAGGCTATTCGGCGTGCCTGCGGCAAACAGCGGGGGCAGGATCGGGTACGGCAGGGACGCGCCAGTCGTAGCCAGCAGACCCAGCAGGCATGCCGTGGCGATAAGAAGGTGATTTTTCACACGGAAAAGCTTAATAAAAGATAACAAACTCTATCGTGCCCGGCAGTGGATGTAAACGCGATTCTCATCCTAAACGGGTAGCGTGCGGCGAAGCAAACCTTATTTACCTATGGAAAGGCCACAGCAGCACGGCCCGGTCCTCGCACGAATGCAAAGCCGGTGATGCATCTGCGCGACACTTCCTTCGCCTGCTACCAATTGCTCACGTGCACGGTCATGCGTCAAATCGCTTTCCGTCGATCGCCAGGCGCACGATGAGCCCGGCCGGCGCCCATGCCTCGCCATGACGCAGGCGCGCGTATTTCTCCATCGCCTGCACGACATGCGGCAGGCCGACGGTGTCGGCGTAGAACATCGGTCCGCCACGGTGCAGCGGGAAGCCGTAGCCGGTCAGGTAGACCATGTCGATATCCGAGGCGCGCTGGGCGATGCCTTCTTCGAGGATCTTCGCGCCCTCGTTCACCAGCGCATAGACCAGCCGTTCGATGATCTCTTCGTCCGCCACCTTGCGCCGCTCGATCCCCTGCGCGCGCGCGTGGTCGGCGATCATGTCGTTGACCAGCTGCGACGGGTAGGCGTGCCGGTCCCCCGGCTTGTAGTCGTACCAGCCGGCCCCCGTCTTTTGCCCGAATCGTCCTTGCTCGCACAAGATGTCTGCGGTGCGCGAATACACCAGGTGCGGCGACTCCACTGCCCGCCGCTTGCGGATGTACCAGCCCACATCGTTGCCGGCGAGGTCGCTCATGCGGAACGGCCCCATCGCAAAGCCGAACTTTTCGATGGCCTTGTCCACCTGTTCCGGCGTCGCGCCTTCGTCCAGAAGGAAGCCCGCCTGGCGCAGGTACTGCTCCAGCATGCGGTTACCGATGAAGCCGTCGCACACGCCGGCTACCACGCCCGTCTTCTTCAACTTCTTCGCGAGCGCCAGCGCAGTAGCTAGCACGTCCTTGCCGGTGTGCGCGCCGCGCACGATTTCCAGCAACTTCATGACGTGGGCCGGGCTGAAGAAATGCAGCCCGATCACGTCCTGCGGCCGGCTGGTGACCGCGGCGATCTTGTTGATGTCCAGCGTCGAGGTATTGGAGGCGAGGATCGCCCCCGGTTTCATGACCTTGTCCAGCTGACGGAACACCTTGGCCTTGACGGCCATGTCCTCGAAGACGGCTTCGATCACGATGTCGGCCGCATCGATCTCTTCATAAGACAGCGTGCCGCCGATGAGGTTCATTCGCTGTTCGAGTTTTTCGGCCGTCAGCTTGCCTTTCTTGAGCGCGCTCTCGTAATTCTTGCGAATGGTCGCGAAACCCTTGTCCAGGGCATCTTGCGTCATTTCAAGAACGATCACGGGGATGCCGGCGTTCGCGAAAGTCATCGCGATGCCAGCGCCCATGGTGCCCGCACCGACGACCGCCGCCGATGCGATCGTCCGAACGGGCGTGTCCGATGGCACATCCGGAATCTTGCTCGCCGCCCGCTCGGCAAAGAACGCGTGGCGCAAAGCCTTCGACTCCGTGGTTTCCTTCAGTTGCAGGAAGCGCTCGCGTTCGAACCTTAGGCCATCATCGAAAGGCATCGTCGCGGATGCCGCGATCGCGTCGACGCAGGCAAGTGGCGCGGGAAACGGGCCTGCGGCGGCCTTCACCTTTTCGCGTGCGCCCTTGAGGAAGACCTCGAGATCGCGATGCTCGACCTTGCGATCGCGTACCCTCGGCAAGGGGCGCACATCAGCGATTTTGCCGGCAAAGGCGATGGCTGCCGGCAGCAGTTCGGTCCCGGCGGCGAATACTTCGTCGAACAGCGCGGTGGAGGCCAGGTTTTCCGACAGCACGGGCGTGCCCGTGACGACCATCTCCAGCGCCTGCTCGATCCCGACCAGCCGCGGCAGCCGCTGCGTGCCGCCAGCGCCGGGGATCAGGCCCAGCTTCACTTCGGGCAGGGCGATTTGCGCGCCGGGTACAGCCACGCGGTAATTGCAGCCGAGCGCCAGCTCGAGGCCGCCGCCCATCGCCACCGAATGGATGGCGGCGACCACCGGCTTGCTGCAATCTTCGACGACGCGAATCAAGGTGTGCAAGGTCGGCTCGGTCAGCGCCTTGGGAGAGTTGAATTCACGAATATCGGCGCCGCCCGAGAACGCCTTGCCGGCGCCGGTGAGCACGATCGCCTTCACGGCATCGTCCGCCTCCGCCCTGCCGATCGCCTCGACGGCCGCGGTGCGCGTTTCCAATCCGAGTCCGTTGACTGGCGGGTTGTTCAGCGTAATGACGGCAAGCTGCCCGTGGACGGTGTACTCGGCGCTCATGTCTCTTCCTTGATCTGTGAATAGGCAAGGTCTGCACTATAACCGAAAGGGTACGGTCGTTCTAAGTGGTCCAACGCTGTCGATGCTGCGCCGCCGCGCGACGGTGTTGCAAGTTGTAAAACGCATTTGCGCGGCGTACCGGCGCCAATAGAATCCGCCCCATACGGTAAAATCCTGACATCATCCGTTGCCACCACAGTACTGGAACCGCCATCACTGCCGACGATCTTCCGCTGCGTAACTCGTTCGCACAGCTGCCCCCCGCGTTTTACACACGCCTGATGCCCACGCCCCTGCCCGCGCCCTACTTCGTCGCGGCCAGCGCCAGGGCGGCCTCGCTGGTCGGGCTCGACGCCGGCGCGCTGGAGAGCGAAGACTTTGTCGCCCTGTTCAGCGGCAACCGGATTGCCGCACGCTCGGAACCGTTGGCCGCGGTGTATTCGGGTCACCAGTTCGGCGTCTGGGCCGGCCAGCTGGGCGATGGCCGCGCCATCCTGCTCGGCGAGCTCGCCACCGCCGCCGGCCCGATGGAGCTGCAACTCAAGGGCAGCGGCAAGACGCCGTACTCGCGCATGGGCGACGGCCGGGCCGTGCTGCGCTCGTCGATCCGTGAATTCCTGTGCTCCGAAGCCATGGCCGCGCTGGGGATCCCGACGACGCGCGCCCTGGTGCTGACGGGGTCGAACCAGCCGGTGATCCGCGAAACGATGGAGACCTCCTCGGTGGTCACCCGCATGTCGCCCAGCTTCGTGCGCTTCGGTTCTTTTGAACACTGGCACTCGCGCAACAAGCCGGACGAGCTGCGCGTGCTTGCCGACTACGTCATCGACAACTTCTACCCCGAGCTGGGCGATGGCCCGGAGCGCTACGCCAGCCTGCTGCGCGAAGTCACCCGCCGCACCGCGCAGCTGATCGCACAATGGCAGGCGGTCGGCTTCATGCACGGCGTGATGAACACCGACAATATGTCCATCCTCGGCCTGACGCTGGACTACGGCCCCTTCGGCTTCATGGAAGCCTTCGACCCCGACCACATTTGCAACCACACCGACAGCCAGGGCCGCTATTCCTACGCGAACCAGCCGCCGGTGGGCCACTGGAACTGCTATGCGCTGGCCAACGCCCTGCTTCCGCTCATCGGCAATGTGGACGACGCCCAGCAGGCATTGGACGTCTATCAACCCGCATTCACGCAAAAGATCGACGCGCTGCTCCACGCCAAGCTAGGCCTTGCGACCAGCGAGGACGGCGACCGCGAACTGATGGACGCCACGTTCAAGCTCATGCAGGACAACCACGCCGACTTCACGCTGTTCTTCCGCCGCCTGGGCGAGCTGCAAGCAAGCGGACCGGACAGGGACGCGCCATTGCGTGACCTGTTCATCGACCGCGACGCCTTCGACGCCTGGGCCGTAACTTACCGCGAACGCCTGCGCCGTGAAAACAGCATCGACGCTATTCGTCGCGAACAGATGATGCGCACCAATCCCAAGTATATTTTGCGGAACTACCTGGCGCAGGTCGCAATCGAGCATGCCCAGAACGGTGACTTCGCCGAAGTGCGCAAGCTGCTGTCCGTGCTGGAGCGGCCCTACGACGAACAACCGGAGAACGAATCCTACGCGGCCCTGCCGCCCGATTGGGCCAGCCACCTCGAGGTGAGCTGCTCCTCTTGAATCAAGGAACCATCATGACCGACAAAGTGACCAAGACCGACGCCGAGTGGCGCGCCCAGCTGGACCCGATGGAATACCAGGTGACGCGCCACGCCGCCACCGAACGCGCCTTCACCGGCAAGTTCTGGGACCACCACGAACACGGCATCTACCACTGCGTCTGCTGCGACACCCCGCTGTTCGAATCCGACGCCAAGTTCGAATCCGGCTGCGGCTGGCCCAGCTATTTCCGCGCCATCGATCCGCACAATGTGATAGAGAAGGTCGACCGCAACCATGGTATGCTGCGCACCGAAATCATCTGTGCGGTATGCGACGCGCATCTCGGCCACGTATTCCCGGACGGTCCGCCGCCGACCGGACTGCGTTATTGCATCAACTCGGCCGCCTTGCGCTTCGAACCCGCCTGAACCACGTTCGATCCCTATGAAATTTCTGTTCGACCTGTTTCCCGTCATCCTGTTCTTCCTGGTGTACAAGCTTGGCGAGGGCCACCAGGAAGCGGCGCACGCGTTCGCCACGCAATACCTCGGCTCGCTGGTGGCCGGCGGCCAGCTGACTGCCGCCCAGTCGCCGATCATGCTGGCCACCGCGGTCGGCATCGTCGCCACCGTGCTGCAGATCGGCTACCTGCTGGCGCGCGGCCGCAAGGTCGATGGCATGCTGTGGCTTTCGCTCGGCGTCATCGTCGTGATGGGCGGCGCCACCATTTATTTCCACGATGAGAATTTCATCAAATGGAAGCCCACCATCCTGTACTGGGCGTTTGCGCTGGCGCTGGCCGTCGCGCAGCTCGGCTTCCGCAATAACCTGATGCGCAAAGTGATGGAAGCAAACATCCAGTTGCCGGACGCCGTGTGGGAGCGCGTCGGCTATGCCTGGATGGGTTTCCTTGCCGCCATGGGCGCGCTTAACCTGTTCGTCGCGTTTGTGCTGTTCCGGGCCGATACCAGCGCCTGGGTCAGCTTCAAGCTGTTTGGCTGCACGGCCATCTTCTTCGTCTTCATTTTTGTGCAGATGCTGTTCCTGTCCAAGCACATGAAGGAGGACGCATGAACGACGATCGCCTGGCCCGCATCCGCGCCCAGCTCCAGGCCGCGCTGGCGCCGTCCGTGCTCGAGCTCGGGGACGATTCGGCGCTGCACGCGGGCCACCCCGGCGCCGCCTCCGGCGGTGGTCATTACAGAGTCAAAATCGTGTCGGAACGCTTCGAAGGGCTCAAGCTCGTCATGCGACACCGACTCGTGTATGATTCCGTGCACGATATGATGCGTACCGAGATTCACGCGCTGGCGATAACCGCGCTGGCACCGTCGGAAGTGTCTTGACGGCATTCAGTGAATCTTAAGAATCGTGCCCGACAATTTTGAAACACGAAATCAAAAAACGTAATTCAATCCGTCCAAGCTAAACTCCCCTCAACAGGAATCCATAATGACTTTTAAGCCAGCTCGCCTGCTGTTAGCACTCGTCGCCGTTGCCGCTGCTCCTGCCTTCGCCCAGAACCTCGCCGTCGTCAACGGCAAGGCGATTCCGTCGTCGCGCGTGGATGCCATCGTCAAGCAGGTGGTAGCCCAGGGCCAGGCGCAAGACACCCCGCAACTGCGCGAGCAGATCAAGAAGGAAGTGATCGCCCGTGAAGTGCTGATGCAGGAAGCCACCAAGGAAGGCTACGACAAGAAGCCGGACGTCAAGCAGGCACTGGAAAACGCCCGCCAGTCGATCATGATCAGCGCGCTGGCACGCGAGTACATCACCAAGCACCCGGTCAGCGATGCCGAAGTCCAGGCCGAGTACGACAAGTTCAAGGCCCAGACCGGCGACAAGGAATACCACGTGCGCCACATCCTGGTCGAGACCGAACAGCAGGCCAAGGACATCATCGCCAAGATCAAGGGCGGCGCCAAGTTCGAAGACCTGGCCAAGCAGTCGAAAGACACCGGCACCGCCAGCAGCGGTGGCGACCTGGATTGGGCCGTCCCGTCGGCCTTCCCGCCGGAATTCGCCGCAGCCGTCAAAGGCCTGCAGAAAGGCCAGGTCACCGAGACCCCGGTCCACACCGGCAATGGCTACCATGTCGTGAAGGTTGACGACATCCGCGCCGCCAAGCTGCCGGCACTGGAAGAAGTGAAGCCGCAGATCCAGGAAGAACTGGCTCAGCGCAAGCTCGCCGCCTACCAGGAAGAAATGGTCAAAAAAGCAAAAGTGCAGTAAGATGTAACAATCCGGCGGCTCAGGGCCGCCGGTTTTCGTCGCCGGTGGCGACACTCCCAGCGTTTTTATAGGATCGAAGAATGATGTTGAAGCCAGCCCGCCTGTTGTTAACCATGACCGCGATGGTTGCCGCGCCTGTGTTCGCGCAGAATGTTGCGACCGTCAACGGCAAGCCCATCCCCGCGGCCAAGGTTGACCAGCTGGTCAAGCAGGTCGTCGCCCAAGGCAAGGCCACCGATTCGCCGCAACTGCGCGAACAGGTCAAGCGCGAGCTGATCGGCCGCGAAGTGCTGATCCAGGAAGCGGACAAGCTGAACCTGGGCTCCCGTCCCGACGTCAAGGCCGCGGTCGACAATGCCCGCCAGAGCATCGTCATCAACGCCATGCGCGCCGACTACCTGAAGAAGAACCCGGTCAGCGACGCCGCCATCAAGGCCGAATACGACCGCTACAAGTCGCAGGTCGGCGACAAGGAATACCACGCACGCCACATCCTCGTGGACAGCGAGCAGCAGGCCAAGGACATCATCGCCAAGCTGAAAGGCGGCGCCAAGTTCGAAGAGCTGGCCAAGCAGTCGAAGGACGGCAGCGCCAACAACGGCGGCGACCTCGACTGGGCAAGCCCGGCCACCTACGTGCCTGAATTCTCGAAGGCCATGGTCGCGCTGCCGAAGGGCGGCATCACCGAAACCCCGGTGCACACCCAGTTCGGCTGGCACGTCATCAAGCTGGAAGACGTGCGCGCGGCCAAGATTCCGCCGCTGGACGAAGTCAAAGGCCAGATCGCGGAAGCCCTGCAGCAACGCCAGCTGCAGCAGTTCCAGGAAAGCCTGATGAAGAAAGCCAAGATCCAGTAAGCTTCGCGGACTTCACAAGTGAAAAGCGCCTCTGCGGAGGCGCTTTTTCATTGGCGCTGTCGGCGCTAAGTGTTGACTTAAGCACGTCGTCCCGGTGCAGGCCGGGCGCCATAGTGAGCATATTGGATCGCGGCTGCGGCGAGAGCGGCAAGCGCGCACACTCAGCATGGGTTCCGGCCTGCGCCGGAACGACGGATCACTTTCAGCACTCAGACAGCGCATTTTTATGGTTCTTCGCGGATTAGCGGGAAGCAAGATAGAAAAGAAGAAAGCGGTGAAGCAGGTAGACTTGTTGTGCGACCAACCAGTTTCCCTACAACACCGCTTTCATGACGCATCATAATCTTGAGCTC
>JAEWEK010000403.1 GCA_023389425.1 Pseudomonadota bacterium
CCTTGCCGTAGCGCGCCAGCAGGGCGGCGGCGCCGTCGCTGGCGGCCGGATCGGCCTCGCGCCCGACCAGGCGCGCCACGTCCATCGACAGCGCGGCCGCCTGGCGCATCCACTCGCCGCGGTTGGCCGGCGGCTTGAGCGGGCCGGGCGGCAGCGCCTGCACCGCGCGCACGATCGCGTCCGGCATATTCCATTCGGTCAGCACGGCCTCGGACAGCGCGTCGTAGCTGCAGCCCAGCACCATCTGGGCCGCGCGGCCGACGCTGTGCTTGCCGCTCGCGACCAGCTTGTTCACTTCGACGTAGCGCGCGTGTTCGTGCGAGGCCGCCAGCAGCGGTCCGAGATTCTTGAACAGGGCCGCGATCGAGGCCTCCTCGGCGCCGGCCTGGCCGCTGCGCCGTCCCAGCTCGCGCCCGACCAGGCTGGCGCACAGCGAGGCTTCCAGTTCCACCCGCACGCTGTTGGCATGGGCGCCGTTGCCGAGCGCGTCGACCAGCATCATCGCCAGCGCCGCGGTCTTGACGTTGTCGAAGCCGAGCAGCGAGATGGCGCGCGTGACCGTGGTGACCTGCATGCCGGAGGCGGTGCGGTAGCTCACGGTGTTCGACAGGCGCAGGATGCGCTGGGTCAGCGCGGGATCGGACAGCACGTAGTAAGCCAGGTCCTGGGTGCCCTGGTCGTCCGAGGTGGCCATCTGCACCACCCGCGCCACCGAACTGCCGAGGGCGAACATCTCGTCGTCGCCGCTGGCCTTGGCCAGCAGTTTGCCGCGCACGTCGCGGGCCGCGCGTTCGGCCTGTTCCGCCTTGAATCCTTCCACCATGAATCGCTAGCCTTTACCCTGCCTTCTTGATGCGCGGACCCTTGTGGTACTTGCGCAGCACGACCTGGTGCAGGGCGACCAGGGCCGGCAGCTTGGGATTGCGCGGATCGAGCCGGCGCACGTTGTCGACCAGCGGCGGCACCTTGGACGCCAGCCGGTCGTCCCAGCCGGCGTGCTCGAGGCAGCGCAGCAGCGCCAGCGCGGCATTGAACAGCACCGCCGGATTGTTCGGCATTTTCTCGGCCGCTTCCTGCATCATCTCGACCGCGCCAAGGTAGTCGCCGGCGCGGGCGCGCGCGGCGCCGCTCGAGACCAGGTCAATCACCTGCTGGCGGCTTTCCTGTGCCAGGCGCGTGGCCAGCTCGCCGTGGCCGGCCTGCTGCAGCACGCCCATCGCCTTGTCCATCGCGGCGTCGTCGCTGGCGTTGCGCATCACTTCCTGCACCACCTCGGCCGCCATTTCCTCGAGGCCGTTGGCGAGGCAGCTGTGGGCCAGCTCCAGCTTCAGGTCGGACGACACGCCGGGCGCGTCGCGGCAGGCGTCGACCGCGGCCTGCAGCGCCTGGCCCAGGCGTTCGGTATTGCCGGTGTGCTGGTGCAGGATCATCGACGAGATCGCGCTGCAGGCCTTGGCGTTCTTCTGGTTGCCCATCGAGCGGTCGAGGTCGCGGATCACGGCCGCGGCCTGGTCGGCGTCGCCCTTGGTGACCAGCGCGCGCACCAGCTTGACGTGGTCCTCGGGGTCGCGGAACTCGGAGTACTTGGCCTTGCTGACCACCTGGCGCAGGGTCTTCTCGGCGGTGTCGGCGTCGCCCGCGGCCAGCGCCGTCTCGCCCAGCGTGCGCAGGCGGCGCACCATGTGCGGCGACACCGCCACCGCGTCCGCCAGCACCTGCTGCGATTTATCCAGCTCGCCCAGCGCGGCGTGGGTGCGCGCCAGCCAGTCGTAGGCGTCGACGAAGTTCTTGTTGGAGCTGACCAGGCTGCCCAGGATCTCGTGCGCCTCGTCGTAGCGCTCGCGCACGAACAGGGTCTTGGCCAGGCCCAGGCGCGCCCACGGGATCGCCTTGGCGTCGGCCAGCGCGCGGTAGATCGGCTCGGCCAGCTCCGGCTCGGCCAGGAACATGTGCAGCTCGGCGCGCAGGCGCAGCGCGTCCAGCGCGTAGCGCGGGAACGCCTGCTCGACCTCGCCCAGGGCCTCGATCGCCTCGCGCTGGTGGCCGGCATCCATCAGCGCATGCGCGTTGGCGAACACGCGGCGCCGCTCCAGCGCGCGCGCGATGCGCTCCATCAGGCGGTCGGCGGTGAAGGGCTTGAGGATGTAGTCGGTGGGCGCCAGCTCGGCGGCGCTGACCACCTTGCTGTGGTTGCCCTCGGCCGTGACCATGAAGAACATGGTCGACAGCGAAATCAGCTTGTGGTGGCGCAGGTCTTCCAGCAGCTGCTGGCCGTCCTGGCCGTCGCCCAGCTCGTATTCGCAGAACACCATGTCGATCGGCTTGCCGGCCAGCTGCTTGACGGCCTGGTTGGAGCTGCCGACGCCCTGGATATTCGTCAGGCCGCACATCGTCAGCATGTTCTGGATGCTGGTGCGCATGCCTGCATGGGGCTCGACGATGAGCGCGGTCAGTCCTTCCAGATTTTCCATATCGTTTCCGTGATTGTCTCCATCGCCGCGCGGGCCGCAGCGGCGGCGCCTGATGTTCTGTTCAACTTTATTACAGCGGAGGAAAGTATATTACGGCAGAGGAACAAGTAAGTTGAACTCGCCGCGACTTTTTTTGCGGCGGAAAAGCGACACTTGCCGGTCCGGCCGGCTCAGGACGAAGCGGAGGTGGCCTGGCGCAGGGCCGTGCGGCGGCCGTTGACGCAGTCGCCGCGGGCGGCGCCGGCCACGATATTCTGGTAGCGCACCTCGTATTTGCCGGCCGCCAGCTTGTCGATCAGCAGGCGGCCATGCGGCTGCACGAAGGCGTGGCGCACGTTCGAGCCGCGGTCGAGGTCGTAGATCTTGACGAACACGGGCGAGGGATTGGCG
>JAEWEK010000206.1 GCA_023389425.1 Pseudomonadota bacterium
CCATATCGACCGCAAACAGCAAGCCGGCCAGGCGCGCCAGGCCATGTTCCGGCACTGCCGCCGACAAGGCCACGATCGACGCCGCATGACAGCAGAATTGCGCCTGCGCGGTGCGCGCGCCAATCCAATGGTTCACGCCGGGGACCGAACGGCGCGGCAGGCCGGCCGCGGCCAGGTGGTACCACAGCAGGAAGGGCACGATCTTGTACAGCATGCCGTTGACTGCCGATGCCGCGAAACCTCCGATGAACAGGATCCCGAGCAGCAGCGGCCGCTGCGGGCTGTTCGCATCCATCGCCAACCACAGCAGCGTGCAGGCCAGCAGGCTCGCCAGCGACAGGCTCCAGTAGAGCGTCGTGACGTCCGGTGCGCGCTTGCGGCGCACGAGAAGGTAGAGCGTGACGCCGGCGAAGCAAGCCAGGCCGAGCGCGATCGCAAGCGCCGGCCATGCTTCCCAGGATGCGCCGGTCCAGTGCGCGGCGCTCCACGCCAGCAGCATCGGCACCAGTAGGGCGGGAAGGCCGCGCGCCAAGATGCGAGGGTAGAGCGCCGTCCCCTGGAACATCGGGATCACTTGCAGCGACACCGAGATCACCAGCATCGCGACCCAGCCGAGCAGTCCCCAGGCCGCGTGCAGGGCGGTCAGCGGCATCAGGGGCAGTGTGGCGATGCCGAGCCATGCGGCGGCAAGGGATAGTCCGAGGACGGTTGCGGCCAGCAGCGCGGCCAGTGCGGCGCGCATCCCGGCCACCATGTCGAGCGCGCCCGCGACGCTGCTTCGTGCAAGCGCGCGCCCGGCGGCCAGCACAAAGCACAACAGGCCCGATCCGACCAGCGGCGCGCCGATGGCGAAAAAGGGCGGGGCGCCGCTTAGCATGCCGGCGGCCAGCAGCGCCGTGCCGCTGGTGAGGCCAAGCCAACTTGCGATCGACGTCCCGCGCAGCGCCGGCACCGCCAGGCCCGCGACCACGGGCAGCATCTGCAACATCGCGCCAACCATGCTCATCGCCAGGAAACCCAGCGTCATCAGGTGCGTCAGCGCGAGTAGGGACGGGGTCCAGCGCGACTGCAGGGCGTCCGGCCCCTGCCAGCACAGAAGCAAGCCAGCGCCGCAGGCGAACCACGGCGCCGTGAGCAGGAAGCGCAGCGGCACCGCCAGCTCCGGCGTGTCCTCGAGCGACAGCGCGCGCTGCATCAGGCGGCGAGGCTGATGTCGACGGTGACCGTGCCGGTGTCGGCCATGGTGGCGTGGTAGCGGTAGCCGTTGCGGTCGAGGATGCGGTAGAGGGGCAGCGGCTCGCGGTCGATCAGCATGACGATCCGCTTGCCGGGCGTGAGCCAGTCGAGCGCATCGAGCACGCGCTCCAGCGGTTCCGGCGGCTGCAGCCCGCGCACGTCGAGGTGGATGATGTCGGTGTCGCTCATGAAAGGAAGAACAGGGGATTCTTGGTGACGGCCACCGCGACGATGTAGCCGAAGGCGGCCAGGGCGCCGACGTAGGCGGCGCCGCGCAGCGCCTTGGTCCTGCCGTACTTGAGCGCCACGGCGCCGAGCAGGATGTAGGCGACCAGCGCCGCCAGCTTGGCCGTCAGCCAGGGCATCTGGCCGGGATACTGGCGGCTCCAGACGGCCAGGCCGATGGCCGACGCCAGCAGCAGCGAGTCGACGATGTGCGGCACCGTCTTGACCCAGCGCCGCTGCAGCATCGGCGAGCCGGCCAGCATCCATTGGCCGCGGATGAAAAAGAAACTGCCGGACAGCGCCGCGCAGCTCATGTGGAAGTGTTTAAGCAGCAGGTAGTCCATCGCTCGCAAAGCTTGCCCGGTGCAGGTCGATCAGGGGACGGATGCTGCCGGCCGGGCGCGGCAGCACGCTCGCCAGCGAAATGCCGTCCAGTTCACGCAAGTATGCACTGGTTGCCCGCCCGAGTGCATTCTTCAGCACGCAGGTGGGCGACAGGTTGCAGGTGTTACGCTCTGCGTCGAAGCATTCGACCATGATGAAGTCCGGCTCGGTGAGCCGTACCACGGAGCCGAGCGAGATCGAGGCCGGATCGCAGGCCAGCCGCACGCCGCCGGTGCGGCCGCGCACGGTGTCGACCAGGCCTGCCTGTCCAAGGCGATGCACGACCTTGGTCAGGTGGTTGCGGGAGATGCCGTGGTTGTCGGCGATCTCCTGCACGGTGACGAGACGTCCCGGTTGGGCGCCCACGTACATCAGCACGCGCAGCGCGTAGTCGGTGTAGTCGGTGAGCCTCATGCCGATACCCGGTGCGCCTGTCTCAGGGGACGATGGTGAAGTCGATCACGATCGCGCCGGGCTGGCGCGCCACGTAGGCGATCTCGAGCCGGTTGCCGAAGTATTCGCGCAGCTGGGCCAACAGGGGCAGCGGATCGTGGTCGTTCATGAAGCGCATGGTCTCGCCGGGCAGCAGCGCGTCGAGCGCGCCGAAGATGGCGGCGTGGCGGAAGCGGCGCGCGACGCCGCGCGCATCGAAACCGTGGATGGTGCTCGGCGCGGTGGCGCAGGAGCAGTCGGAGGCGGTGGAGCAGTCGGACATGATGGTCTTTCGAGTGGAGGGGGCGCGATGCGCCGGCGCGTGGCCGGCGCATCGGGTGGTCTTACTTGACGGCGCCGACGGTGTCGGTGGCCGTTGCGGCGCTTTCCTGCGGCGCGCCGCCTTTCAGCAGGCGCAGTGCGAACAAGGCCAGGAACAGCACGCCGATCGCGAACACGATGTCGCCCGGGACGCGCAGCCACACCATGCTTTCCATGAAGTGCGAGTGGATCACTTCAGGCGAGCGGGCGTACCACATCCCTTTGCTGATGCTGGCGACGGCCTGGTAGATGCCGGCCGGGACCAGCGCCATGAACACCATCATCGCCAGGCCGATGTTCAGCAGCCAGAACATCGGCTTGAGCAGCGCGTCCGACCAGGCAAGACGGTTCGACAGGCCGCGCAGGCAGAACAGCATCAGGCCGATGCCGAGCATGCCGTAGACACCGAACAGTGCGGCATGGCCGTGGGCGGCGGTCAGGTTCAGGCCCTGCATGTAGTACAGCGCGATCGGGGTGTTGATCGAGAAGCCGAGCAGGCCGGCGCCGACGGTGTTCCAGAAGCCGACGGCGATGAAGCACAGGATCGACCACTTGTAGCTGGCGACCCAGGGCGCGGCTTTCGAGCGCTGGTAGTTGTGGTAAGCCTCGATGCCGATCATCGACAGCGGGACCACTTCGAGTGCCGAGAACATGGCGCCGATCGCGATCACCGAGGTCGGGGTGCCGGTCCAGTACAGGTGGTGCAGGGTGCCCAGGATGCCGCCGAACAGGAACACGATGGTCTCGAGCACGATGGCGGTGTTGGCGGTGGCCGCGCGGATCAGGCCGAGGCGCGAGAACAGCAGGGCGATGACGGCGGTGGCGAACACTTCGAAGAAGCCTTCGACCCACAGGTGCACCAGCCACCAGCGCCAGTATTCGATCATCGAGTAGTGAGTGGTGCGGCCCCAGGTCAGCGAGGTGGCGTAGAAGCCGCCGATGCAGACCGCCGCCAGGAACACCATGGTGATGAGGCCGCGGCTTTCCGACGGGCGGGTCAGCGCCGGCCACAGTCCGCGCCCGAGCAGCAGGGCCCAGAACAGCAGGCCGACGAACAGCAGGTATTGCCAGATGCGGCCCATGCTGGTGAACTCGAGGCCCTGGTTACCGAGCCAGAACGAGAAGGCGGTGCCCTTGTGCGCGACCGAACCGAGCCAGCCGAAGGCGGTCGAGCCGACCACGATGAACAACAGCGCATAGAACAGCACGTTCACGCCGAGCTTCTGGAATTTCGGCTCCTTGCCGCCGATGATGGGGGCGATGTACAGGCCGGTAGCGAGCCACGCGGTGGCGATCCACAGCACGGCGAACTGGGTGTGCACGGTGCGGCTGACCGTGTACGGCAGGATGTCGGCCAGCGGGAAGCCGAAGAAGCTGGTGCCTTCGACCGAGTAGTGGGCGGTGATCACGCCGAAGCCCACCTGTGCCAGGATCAGGCCGATCACGACGTAGAAGTACTTCCTGGTGGCCTTCATCGACGGCGTCGCCTTCAGGCTGAACAGCGGGTCGGCCTTGGGCGGGGTCGGGTCGTCCTCCTCCTTCTTCGAGCCGTGGTAGAGCAGCATCGCGGCGATGGCGGCGATCATCAGGATCACCGAGGCGATCGACCAGATGCCGGTGCCGGCGCTCGGCGAGTTGCCGACCAGCGGCTCGCTCGGCCAGTTGGAGGTGTACGATAGGCCGGCGACGCCCGGACGGTCGGCCGCAGCGGCCCATGCGGACCAGAAGAAGAAGCCGGTCAGCGCATGCTGCTGGTCGGGCTGCGACAGCAGGTTGGCGGTCATCGCATACTGTTCGCGCAGCTTGTCCAGTTTCGGATCGTTGCCGAACAGGCCTTCATAGTGCGCGGCCACCTGCTTCACCGCCTGCGAGCGGATGTCCGAGAGCGCCAGCGTGTTGGTCTTCTCGTCATAGGTGTTGGTGCGCAGCTCCTGCTTGACCAGGATGTCGACCTGGCCCTTGAGCTGGGCCGGCAGCTTGGCGTAATCGGTCTTGTAGTCCTGCTGGGCGAACAGGTCCTGCAGGACGAGGGCTTCGCGGTGCAGCCAGTCCGCCGACCAGTCCGGCGCAACGTAGGCGCCGTGGCCCCACACGGTGCCGAGCTGCTGGCCACCGGCCGACAGCCAGGCCTGCTGGCCCAGGTTCACTTCGTCACCCTTGTAGAGCACTTCGCCGGAAGTGCTGACTACTTGCTGCGGAATCGGCGGCGCCTTCAGGTAGATCTCCTTGCCGACCCACAGCAGGACGGAGAAGGAGGCTACGCAGATGATCGCAAGCCAGGTCCATAGTTTCCTGGTGGCATGCATGATATTCCCTTCTTGGTTTGGGTTGAATTCGGGGTGCTGCAGAGCACTTAAGATGCATTCTAAGCGCATCTTTTAAAAAGATGCGTCGTCGGCGCATCTTTTCTTGAAGCAGATTAGGTTTTTCTGCTACCTCTGCCTAAAAGCGGTAGAATTTGTGCCTGTTATCCCACACATGGCCGGCCGCCACTTCCGATGAGACTGACTTCGTACACCGATTATTCGCTGCGCTCCCTGATGTACCTGGCGATGAACCGCGACCACCTGGTCACCATCGGCGAGATCGCGCAGACCCACAACATCGCCAAGAACCACCTGACCAAGGTTATCCACCACCTGGGCGTGCTCGGCTTCGTGGAGACGGTGCGCGGCCGCAGCGGCGGGCTGCGGCTGGCGCGCGAGCCGGGCGACATCAGCATCGGCGACGTGTTGCGGCATACCGAGAGCGATTTCTATATGGCTTCGTGCTTCGACGCGAGCGCGCCCGGTTGCCTGTACGCCGCCGGCTGCGAGCTGCGCGGCGCGCTGGCGCAAGCCACCAAGGCCTTCCTCGACGTCCTCGATTCCGTCACGCTGGAGCAGATGATCGAGCGCGATCCGCGCCAGGCGGCACCGGGCGTGCAGGCGATCCAGCTGCATTTCAAGCGCACGCCGGAACCGGCCTGACAACATCCGCATGTTTTGAAGCTTGCCTCGCCGAGCTGTCCGATATAAGATGCATTTGAAATGAATCTTTAAATCGGAGAGCTGACATGGCATTACTGACGATCGACGAGGCGCACGAGCCGGCGCCACAAGGCAGCGCGCTGCTGGCGCTGGGTTTCCGTCCCTTCTATTTGCTGGCGGCAGCCTTCGCCGCAGTCAGCGTGCCGGTCTGGATCGCCAGCTATTACGGCGTAGCCGGCCCATTGCAGGTGTCGATGGCGTGGCACGTGCACGAGATGCTGTTCGGCTTCGTGGTCGCGGTGATCGTCGGCTTCCTGTACACGGCGGGGCGCAACTGGACCGGCCTGTGGACGCCGCGCGGCAAGCAGCTGGGCATGATCGCCGGCTTGTGGATCGCCGGCCGTGTCGCCATGTTCGCCGCGCCGCCGCTGCTGGCCGCGCTGGTCGATGCCGCCTTCCTGCCGGTCGCCGCCTGGCCGCTGTACCGCGTGCTCAAGCGCTCCAACAACAAGCGCAATATGTTCCTGGTGCTGCTGCTTGCGATCCTGGCGGCGGCCAATGCCTGCTACCACGCGATCCTGCTCGGCTGGATCGACGCGCCGTTCACCCGTCCCGCCTACGCCGCGATGATCGTCGTAGTGGTGATCGAGGCTGCCATCGGCGGCCGCGTGATCCCGATGTTCACGCAGAACGGAGCAGGGGTGAAGACCGTCACCAATCCGCGTCTCGACAAGGCCGCCATCGCCTGCACCGCTGCCGCCGGTGCCGCCTGGGTGGTCGGCCTGCCGGCGATCGTCACCGCCGTGCTGGCGCTGGGCGCCGCCGGCGCGCAGGCCTGGCGCCTGGCCGGCTGGAAGCCGCTGGCCACCTTCGGCAATCCGCTGCTGTGGATCCTGCACACCTCGTATGCGTGGATTCCATTCGGCTTCCTGATGCTGGCCATGTCGCAGTTCGGCTGGGTGCCGGCGACGGCCGCCGTGCACGTGCTGGCGCTGGGTGCGCTGGCCGGGCTCATTCTCGGCATGATGACGCGCACCGCGCTGGGCCACACCGGCCGCGTGCTGGCCGCCGGCCGTTCGGAGACGGCGATGTACGCGCTGGTCCAGCTCGGCGTGCTGCTGCGCCTCGAAGCCGCGCTTGCCACCGATGGCGTGCGCAGCGTGTCCCTGGTCGCCGCCGCCGCCTGCTGGAGCGCTGCATTCCTGCTGTACGCGATCGTCTACGCCCCGCGCCTTGCCCGTCCGCGCATCGACGGCCGCGAAGGCTGAACCGCCCCATCAAAGGAAAAATTACAATGTCCGCCATCGTCCACGAGCTCAGCGCCGACCTGATCGCGAAGATGAGCCAGCACGGCCCGCGCTACACCTCCTATCCCACCGCCGACCGCTTCACCGGCCAGTTCTGCGCCACCGATTACATGGACGCCGTACGCCGCGTGGTCGATGCCGGTTCGCTGCGGCCGCTGTCGCTGTACCTGCACATCCCGTTCTGCCAGTCGCTGTGCTACTACTGCGGCTGCAACAAGATCATCACCAATAACCGCTCCAAGGCGGTCATCTACCTGGATTACCTGAAACGCGAGATCGGCATGCAGGCCGCGCTGTTCGGCGGCCACAAGCGCGTCGAGCAGCTGCACTTCGGCGGCGGCACGCCGACTTATCTCTCGGACGAGCAGATGGGCGATCTGATGATCTACCTGCGCACCAAATTCGCGTTCGCGTCCGATGCGGTGGGCGAGTACTCGATCGAGATCGACCCGCGCACCGTGGACCCCGAGCGCATTCATTCGCTGCGCCAGCAAGGCTTCAATCGCCTCAGCCTGGGCGTGCAGGACTTCGACGAGGAAGTGCAGAAGGCCGTCAACCGCATCCAGCCGGAAGCGCTGACGCTCAACGCCATCGCCGCCGGACGCGAGGCGGGCTACCGCTCGATCAGTATCGACCTGATCTACGGCCTGCCGAAGCAGAGCGTGGCCAGCATGACGCAGACGCTGGAAAAGGTGATCGCCGCCAGCCCTGACCGCATCTCGGTCTACAACTACGCGCACATGCCTTCGCTGTTCAAGTCGCAGCGCCTGATCGACGAGAACGACATGCCGGCGCCGCAGGTCAAGCTCGACATGCTGGCGCTGTGCATCAATAAGCTCACCGGCGCCGGTTACGTCTACATCGGCATGGACCATTTCGCCAGGCCGGACGATGAGCTGG
Organism: Pseudomonadota bacterium; assembly: GCA_023389425.1. GTDB lineage: Bacteria > Pseudomonadota > Gammaproteobacteria > Burkholderiales > Burkholderiaceae_D > Telluria. The sequence continues at coordinate 7,775 of JAEWEK010000206.1, forward strand.
CCGTCGCCCAGCGCGAGGGCGGACTGCAGCGCAACTTCCAGGGCTATTCGACGCATGCCGAGGCCGATATGGTGTCGTGCGGCGTGTCGGCGATCAGCGCGGTGGACGGCTGCTTTGCCCAGAACGAGAAGTCGCTGGAGCGCTACTACGCCGCGCTCGACCGCGGCGAATTGCCGGTGGCGCGCGGGCTGGCGTCGACCCCGGACGACTTCGTGCGGCGTGCCGTGATCCAGCGCCTGATGTGCGACTTCACACTGGACGTGCCGGCCTTCGAACGTGAACACGGCATCGACTTCGGCGGCTACTTCTCCGCCGAGATGCCCAGGCTGCGCGAATTCGAAGCGGACGGCTTGCTGGCGCTGGGCGACGGCGCGGTGCGGGTGACCGCGCGTGGCCGCCTCCTGATCCGCAACGTCGCCATGGCCTTCGACGCCTATCTCCGCAAACCGAACCACGTCCCGCTGCAGCGCATGCAGTATTCGCGCACTATCTGAGCCGTTTGCGTGCTACGCTGGGCCACCGTCAATACGATTGGAGGCCGAGATGTGGAAGCATGTTCTTGCAGTTTGTGCGCTGATGTTCTGTGCGGCGCAGCCCGCCCTGGCGCAAAGCGATCCTGAACTGGCGAAGTCCCTGGGTGCCGATGAACGCGGTATGCGTGGCTTTGTGCTGGTGATCCTCAAGACCGGACCGAACCGGGTTCCCGATGGCGAGGCGCGCACCAAAATGTTCGAGGGCCACTTCGCCAACATGAACCGGCTGGCGGACGAGAAGAAGCTGGTGATGGCAGGGCCGCTGGATGGCGTCGATGGCTGGCGTGGACTGTTCGTGTTCAACACCAGGGACATCGAGGAGGCGAAGCGCATGGTTGCCACCGACCCGGTCATCATCAATGGGGAGATGGTGGCGGAATACCACAAGTTCTACGGTTCGGCGGCGCTGATGATGGTGACGGATGTGCACCGGAAGATCGAGAAGAAGTAAGCTGGCAGCTCAACTTGCACCGTCGTTACGGCTGACTGATTCATGCCCGGCGCCGCCACAGGCGCCGCAGCAGCCGCCCGGCCTGGGTTTGTCCTTGGGCGGAAACCCCGCGCGTTCCAGGACCGCCGCGATCTCCTGCGGCGAGGTGCTGTCGCTGTCGTACACGATCCCGACATGGCTGGCGCCATCGCTGGCCATCGCGTTCGCCACGCCGTCGATCGCGCGCAGCGCCTTGGTGACTTTGGTGACGCCGGCCGCGTCAAGGGCGCCGGCAAGTTGCAGCTGATGGTGAATCATTTCAAAACTCCCGTGATCGGATAGGGCGCGCCGGCTCCGGCGCGCCAGGAATGCTTCGGCGATTGCTCAGCCGCAGCCGCCCATGTAGTGGCAGGCAGTGCAGCGCGTGCAGCCATCGACCTTGCGCAGTGCGCGCGCTCCGCATTCCGGACACTTGGCGCCCGGCGTGGACGCGGCCATGCCTTCGGCGGTGGTCGCCACCGGCTGCGCCGGGAGCTCGTGCGGCGCGTACACGCGTTCGGCCTGGCGCTTGGCCAGCTGCGGCACCGGCACCTGGTTGCCGTAGGCGTCGAGGAAGCCGCGCCGGATCAGGATCCGCTGCAGCATGAAGGCGATCGCCGCGACCTCGGAGTCGTGGTACACCGGCACCTGGGTTCCGTCTTCGCGCGTCAGGTAGCCGCAGCGCACCGGGCCTTTCTCCCACACGACCTCGCGCATGTCGGCCAGCGCCTTGGCGATCGGGCTGCCGGCGCGCGCCACCATCGACAGCAGGCGCATCGAAGCGGTGATCCACTGCTGGCCGTCGCTGCGCTGGTTGGCGGGCATGAAGAACTCGAACGGCCGCTCGATCGTCACCGCCTGTCCTTCGGACACGCCGTCGCTGCGGATGAAGCTGACGGTGAGGTAGACCGCCTTCTTGCCTTCCTGGGTCGAGTATTCGATCTTGGAGGTGACCGACTCCAGCTCCCCCAGCGGGCGGCGTTCGAAGCGCTTGCGCAGCGGGTCGTCGTCAGGCAGTGCCGGCTTGTCGGCCACCGTCGTGGTCGACAGCACGCTGCCCAGCACCGCGTTGGGACGGTAGGTTGCCAGGCCCTTCAGCCCGGCGCGCCAGGCTTCGGTGTACAGGTCCTGGAAATCCTCGTAGGGATAATCCGCCGGCACGTTCACGGTCTTGGAGATCGCTGTGTCGACGAAGGGCTGGACCGCCTCCATCATCTGCAGGTGATCGATCGCGCGCATCTGCAGCGCGGTGACGAATTGCGGCGGCAGTTTGGCGTCGTCGGTGACGTCGTGGCCGAGTTGGCGGTACAGGCGCCATGCATGATCGGCCACCTCGTAGCTGCGGAAGGAATTGTCCGGCTGGCGCTTGCGGCGCTGGTAGGTCCAGGAAAACGCCGGTTCGATGCCGTTGGACGCATTGTCGGCGAAGGCGAGGGTGATGGTGCCGGTCGGCGCGATCGACAGCAGGTGCGAGTTGCGGATGCCGTATTCGGCGATCGCATCGCGCAGGCTCTCCGGCAGGCGCTGCACGAACCGGCCCTGCAGGTATTTGTCGGCGTCGAACAGCGGGAAGGGGCCTTTTTCGCGCGCCAGTTCGACCGAGGCGGCATACGCGGCGTCGCGCAGTTCGCCGGCGATGTCGGCGGCCAGGCTGCGGCCTTCCTGCGAGTCGTAGCGCAGGCCCAGCATCACCAGCGCGCTGCCCAGGCCGAGGAAGCCGAGGCCGATGCGGCGCTTGGCGTGGGCCTCGTCGGCCTGTTGCGGCAGCGGCCACTGGGTCGCGTCCAGCACCAGGTCGAGCATGCGCACGGCGACCGTGGCAACGTCGCGCAGGCGCGCGAAATCGAAGCTGGCCTCGGCCGTGAACGGGCGGTCGACGAACATGGTCAGGTTGAGCGAGCCGAGGTCGCAGCAGCCATAGGCGGGCAGCGGCTGCTCGCCGCACGGATTGGTCGCGCGCAAGGTCTCGCAGTACCACAGGTTGTTCTCGGCGTTCATGCGGTCGATGAACAGCACGCCCGGTTCGGCGTGGTCGTAGGTGGACTGCATGACGCGGTCCCACAGGTCGCGCGCGCGTAGCTGGCGGTAGGTCCACAGCCCGTCCTCGCGCTGCCAGGCGCCGGCCGCGAGCTGGTCGTCGCCCGGCTCGGCGTGGTGCACCAGGTCGAAGTGGGCGTCGGCGACCACCGCTTCCATGAAGGCGTCGGTCACGCCGACCGACAGGTTGAAATTGGTGAAGCCGCCGTTGTCCTTGGCGGCGATGAAGTGCTCGACGTCCGGGTGGTCGATGCGCAGCACACCCATCTGGGCGCCGCGCCGGGCGCCGGCCGATTCGACGGTGCGGCAGGACGAGTCGAACACTTCCATGTATGACACCGGCCCGGAAGCGCGCGAGTGGGTACCGCGCACCTTGCTGCCGAGCGGCCGGATGGCGGAGAAATCGTAGCCGACGCCGCCGCCGCGGCGCATGGTCTCGGCGGCTTCCGACAGCGCGGTGTAGATGCCGGGCAGTCCGTCCTCGAGGCCGGTGATGGAGTCGCCGACCGGCTGGACGAAGCAGTTGATGAGGGTGGCCTTGATGCCGAGGCCGACGGCGGAGTTGATGCGCCCGGCCGGGACGAAGCCCTGTTCCTGGGCCCACAGGAAGCGCTGCTCAAGCTCGGCGCGGCGCGCTTCCGGCTCCAGCGCGGCCAGCGCGCGGGCGACGCGCGCACGCACGTCGGCGACCGTCTGCTCCTCGCCCTTGGCATACTTCTCGCGCAAGACATCGAGCGACACCTCCTGCGGCGTCATCTGCGATGCGGCGATCATTTTGTCGTTTGCATTCATTGGTGGTCCTGTTGTTCTGGCCTGCCGCAGCGGGCAGGTAAAACAGACTATCCACGAATGCCGGAACCGACGCCTTAAACCTGTTTAAGAAGCCTGCTGCGCAGCCAGGCGCGCCTCCAGCTCGGCCACACGCGCCTCCAGTGCCTCCAGCTTGGCGCGGGTCTTGGCCAGCACCTGCGCCTGGACGTCGAACTCTTCGCGCGTGACCAGGTCCAGCTTGGAAAAGCCCTGGGTCATCATCGCCTTCACGTTGCGTTCGATGTCCTTGGCGGGCGAGTTCTCGATGGCCTCGTTGATCTTGCCGTGCAAGTCGTTGAAGAAATTATTCATACCGTTTCCGTTTGTTAGCGCACCAGCAAGGTGCATATCGCTGCCTGCTGGTGCGCCGCGGCGGCGCTTTGCAGGAGATCCCTCAACCAAAGTGGGGCGCGCCTGCGCGAAAAGCAAGCGCGGCACGCGATTTTGGACGTGGCACGCATCGTGCTAACAGATAACAACGACGGCAGTGCATAGCAGGATTGTAACCGCAACACCAGGATAGTTCACAACAAGGGGATCGCCATGAAACACAGGGAAATCATTGCGGCAGTGCTGGCGCTGTGCGCCTGCACACCGGCCTTCGCCGATGAGCCGCAGCCGGACAACCAGCTGAGCTACAACGCGTCGGTGGTCAGCGATTACCGCTACCGCGGCATTTCGCAGAGCCGGCTCGATCCGGCCTTGCAGGGCGGCATGGATTACAGCAACACGCCGACCGGG
>JAEWEK010000215.1 GCA_023389425.1 Pseudomonadota bacterium
CCGCTGCCGAGGCATCGCGTGCCTCCGGCGAAGCGGCCCGCGCCGCCGGCCGTGCCGCTGCCGACGCGGGCCGCGCCGCCGCCGCGCGGGCCCAAGCCGACCAGATGCGCAAGGACGGCAAGCTGGCGCCGGATCGCGAGGGCCGCGAGATCATCGTCAAGCGCGTCGAACGCGACAACGGCGATCTGCGGCACGTGCAGGAAAACGTGCGCATCCTGGCCAAGGAAATGACGGAAGACCGCGTACGCGCCCTGTCCAACCTCGAGCCGCTGCTGATGAACGCCGCCGGCGATTCCAAGTGGTCCAGCAAGGGCACGACCAAGGACCTCGGCACCCGCGACATGGCCGGCGTCAAGGCCCAGGGCAAGCTGCGCAGCTACGAGATCCCGGCCGGCGAGATCGGCAACAAGAGCCCGATCACGGTGTCGGACGAGAGCTGGTGGTCGCCCGAGCTGCAGATCACCGTCTACTCCAGGCACAGCGATCCGCGCACCGGCGACAACGTCTACCGCCTGGACAACCTGAAGCGCGAGGAGCCGGCCGCCGCCCTGTTCACGGTGCCGTCCGATTACACGGTCAAGGATCTGGCGGTGCCGCAGATCGCCCTCAAGCCGGCGCCGAAATCCAAAGACTAAGCGAGCGGGTTGGGTTCCCGCATTTTCACAGCCCGGCATGCGAATGCCGGGCTTTTTTTCGGCCGGCGCTCAGCGGCGCTTGCCGAGGAAGGTACGCTCGAACCAGTCGTCCAGCATCTGCTTTTCGAAACGCATCGGATCGCCGTCGGAATAGCGGTTGATGTGCTGCATATAGGCCATGTCCGAAATATCGGCATCGCCGCTGGCCAGCACCGTACCGCCCTGCTGCAGCGAATAGCGCAGGCGCATATGCGGCCAGTCGGCTTCGCCGCGCATCACGCGGATATCGCGGCCGTCGCGGAAATTGGGGATGATCCGGCCCGCCAGGTCAATGTCGAGCACGTCGATGGTGAGGGTCTGGTCCGCGGGCAGCCGCTGGCCCAGCCGGTTGAAATGCTCGGTCAGCTGCTTCATCACATCTTCGCGCTCCCAGGGCTGGAAGGGCATGTCCGCGAATTTGTCCGGCTGAACATAATGCACCGTCACCGTCGCCGCCAGGGCGCCAGTGGCACTCAACAGGCACAGGCCTGCGAAGGCCATCTGTCGAATCAGGGTTTTCATGTTCTCGGTCCTTTCCTTGTTACTGTAGTTCGTTACTTCAATATACGCCGCTTTGCCGTGCCCCGCCTGCTTCCCTTTGTCACTACTTTGTATCGCAATGTTAATTCCCGTACAGGCTGAAAAGGTTCTCCCGGCCAGCCCGCCGCTTCTTCCAACGTTGCCAAAAAAGCCATAAATGACGCAGTGCCGCATTAACCACAAGTTAACTCGTGACATTGCCAGCCCTTACGCACTGCAAAAAAGCAACAATCTTTCCCGTTGTTAATAGTCGCTGCCCATACTACAATCAGATGACAGGCCGCCAGTCGCCTGTCAGCTGCGCATGTTCTCCACGTTTGCCAACACAGCTTATCGGAACGCGTTATGCCCTTTTTGTCTTCTGCCTCGCCGAAGCTGGCGCCCTGGAAAGTCCTGCTGGTCGACGACGAGCCGGACATCCACGACATCACCAAGCTGACGCTGTCGCGCTTCCGGCTGGACGGGCGCGGCATCTCCTTCCTGCACGCCTACAGCGGCGAAGAAGCCAAGCAGGTGCTGGCGCGCGAAAAGGACATCGCGCTGGTCTTCCTCGACGTCGTCATGGAACACGAGGACAGCGGCCTCGAAGTGGCGCGCTGGATGCGCCAGGACCTCGACAACCAGTTCACCCGCATCGTGCTGCGCACCGGCCAGCCGGGCCAGGCGCCGGAAGAAAAGGTCATCGTCGATTACGACATCAACGATTACAAGGAAAAGACCGAGCTCGATCGCACCAAGCTGTTCACCACCACCTTCGCCGCGCTGCGCGCCTACCGCGACATCATGAAGGTCGAGGAAGCACGCCGTGTCCAGCACAACTACCGCGAGGGCCTGGAGCGGGTGATCGAGGCCTCGGGCCACATCTTCAGGCAGCGCAACCTGAAGGACTTCGCCAGCGGCCTGCTGCAGCAGGTCGTGGCGCTGCTGCGGCTCGAACAAAGCATGCTGCTGCGCGTGGCCGGCGCCAGCCTGATCACGGGCGAAAGCGAGTACGAGGTGCTGGCCAGGATCGGCGACATCGACGGCGACATCATCTGCCCGGAGCTGCTGGCCCACCTGGACGAAGCGCGCGCCAACCGCATCTCCAAAGTCTACGGCGACACCTACGTCGGCTACTTCCCCAACAACAGCGGCAAGGCGTCCTTGCTGGTGCTGCGCGGCGTCGAGGAGATTTCCGAGATCGACGCCCAGCTGCTCGAAGTGTTCTGCTCGGGCGTGGCGATCGCCTTCGACAACATCCTGCTCAACAAGGAGATCACCGATACCCAGGCCGAGATGATCCTGCGTCTTGGCGACGTGGTCGAATCGCGCTCGCACGAAGCGGGCAACCACGTGCGGCGCATGGCACAGGTGTGCCAGGTGCTGGGCGAAGCGGCCGGGATGCCGGAAGACGAGATCAGCGTGGTGATGCACGCCTCTCCGATGCATGACATCGGCAAGATCGCGACACCGGATGCAGTGCTGCTCAAGCCGGGCAAGCTGACGCCGGAAGAGTGGGAGCTGATGAAGCAGCACCCGGAGGTCGGGCGCTCGCTGCTGGAAGGATCGCAGCGGCCGATCCTGAAGGCGGCCGCGGTGATCGCGCACCAGCACCACGAACGCTACGACGGCAAGGGTTATCCGCAAGGCCTGCGCGGCGAGCAGATCCACCCCTACGCGCGCATGGTGGCGGTGGCCGACGTGTTCGACGCCCTGTCGCACAAGCGCTGCTACAAGGACGCGTGGCCGATCGAGCAGGTGACGGAGTACATGCGCGAGCAGGCCGGGCACCAGCTGGATCCGGTGTATGTGAAGCTGCTGATCGAGAACATCGACAAGGCGGTGGCGATCAACAAGAGCTGGCCGGACTGACCCGCCATCGCATCGACACCAGGGGAAGCCGCGGCTTCCCCTTTTTCATGCCCACGGCCGGTCGAGTTCACGTAACATAGCGCAACTTATTCACGAACTGGATGCGCGATGACCGACTGGACCGCTGGATACATGGCCGATATTCCCTACACCTACGGCTATTACCGTGAGCTCAATCCGCTGGCGATCCAGCTGGCCTTTCTCCACGCCGGGCTGGCCTTGCCGGCGCAGGGGACCGCCTGCGAACTGGGTTTCGGCCAGGGTGTCAGCGTCAACCTGCATGCCGCCGCCTCGGTCACGCGATGGTACGGCACCGACTTCAATCCGGCGCAGGCAGGCTTCGCGCAGCAGCTCGCGGCCGCCGCCGGCACCGACGTGCGGCTGTTCGACCAGTCCTTCGACGAATTCTGCAAGCGCGCCGACTTGCCCAACTTCGACTTCATCGCCCTGCACGGCATCTGGAGCTGGATCTCGGACGAGAACCGCGCCATCATCGTCGACTTCATCCGGCGCAAGCTCAATGTCGGCGGCGTGGTGTACGTCAGCTACAACACCCAGCCCGGCTGGGCCACGATGATCCCGATGCGCGACCTCCTGTCCGAGTTCAGCGAAACGATGGCAGCGCCGGGCCAGGGCATCGTCACCCGTATCGACCACGCCCTCGACTTCGCCGACCGCCTGATGGCCACCGACCCGATCTACGCGCGCCAGGCGCCCCACGTGGCGCAGCGCCTTGCCTCGATGAGGGAACAGGACCGCAGCTACCTGGCGCACGAATACTTCAACCGCGACTGGGCCCCGATGTCGTTCTCGCAGATGGCCAAGTGGATGGCGCCGGCCAAGCTGGAATATGCCGCTTCGGGCCACTACCTGGACCCGATCGAATCGATCAACCTGTCGACGGCGCAGCAGCAGCTCCTGAACGAGATCCCGAACTCGACCCTGCGCGAGACCACGCGCGACTTCATGATCAACCAGCCCTTCCGCCGCGACTACTGGGTCAAGGGCAAGCGTGCGCTGTCGGCCCTGGACCAGGCCGAGGCGTTGCGCCGCTACAGGGTGGTGCTGGTCACCGCGCGCGACAAGGTGACGCTGTCGGTCAAAGGACGCGCCAACGAAGCCGCGCTCGCCGAGCACGTCTACGGACCGATCCTCGACCTGCTGGCCGACCACCAGCCGCGCAGCATCGGCCAGATCGAGGCGATGGTCCCGGGCCTGGGCTTCGGCGCGCTGGTGCAGGCTGTCATGGTATTGAGCGGAAAGCACGACCTGGCAGCGGCGCAGGAGGAGCAGGCGATCGCGCAGGCGCGGCCCTACTGCGACAAGATCAATGCGAGCCTGATGGACATGTCGCGCGGCGGCACCGTGTCGATCTGCCTGGCCAGCCCGGTGACAGGCGGCGGCGTCGTGGTCGGGCGTTTCGAACAGCTGTTCCTGCTGGCGCGCCGGCAGGGCATGCAGGCGCCGCGCGATTGGGCACGGTTCGTGTGGGAGCTGCTGGCGGCGCAGGGACACAGGCTCAGCAAGGAGGGCCGCACGATCGAGTCGGATGACGGCAATATCGCGGAACTGGCGGAGATGGCCGAACTGTTCGCCGCACAAGAACTGCCGGTCCTGAAGGCGCTCGGCGTGGCGGCCTGACGGCCTTCGAACCTTCGCGGCCGCTCAGGCCTCGGCCTTCTCCTCGCGCCGGCTGCGCGGAAAGCGCAGCTGGTAGCGCAGTCCCTTCCCCGGTTCGCTCTCGACGTGCACGGTCCCGCCCAGCGGCCCGGTCGCGAGGTTGTACAGGATGTGCGCCCCGAGGCCGCTGCCGCCGTTGCCGCGCTTGGTCGTGAAGAAGGGATCGAACAGCTTGGACAGCGTGTCCTCGTCCATCCCGGCGCCGTCGTCGGCGTAATCGAAATTCACCATGTCACCGTCCGGCACCGCGCGGATCAGGATCGTGCCCTTCTGCTCGCGCTCGTAGCCGTGCACCAGCGAGTTCACCACCATATTGGTCACGATCTGCGACACCGCGCCCGGGAAGCTGTCCAGCGTCAGGTCGGGCGGGCATTGCAGGTCGACCTTCACCTGCCGCCCCTTCAGCTTGGGCTGCAGCGACAGCAGCACTTCGTTCAGGTAGGTGTTCAGGTTAAAGCTGCGCATGCCGTCCGAGGACTGGTCCACCGCCACCTGCTTGAAGCTGCGCACCAGCGCCGCCGCGCGCTGGGTGTTGGTGGTCATGATGCGCAGCGACTGGTCGATCACCTCGAAGAAGCCGGCCAGGCTGTCCTCGGTCATGTCGCCCTCCGCCAGCTCGCGCCGCGCCAGCTTCAGTTCTTCGACCAGGTGGCTGGTCGCGGTCACGCAAATCCCCAGCGGCGTATTGATCTCGTGCGCGACGCCGGCCACCAGCCGGCCCAGCGAGGCCAGCTTCTCCTGGCGCACCAGCTCCGACTGGGCTTCCTGCAACTGGTGCAGCGCCGAATTCAGGGCCGCGTTCTGCTGCTCCAGGCGCTCGGTGCGCTCGTGCACGGCGCGTTCCAGCCGGTCCATGCTCTGCAGGCCCTGCAGCGCCACCGAGACGTGGTTGGCGATCGCCGCGAACAGGGCCTGGTCTTCCTCGCTGTAGGTGTGGTCCGGCGAATAGCTCTGGATGACGATGGCACCTACCGCCTCGTGCTGCTGGTCGAGCAGCGGGCAGCCGATCCAGTGCTCGGCGGCCGAGCCGTCGCCCCAGCGTTTGCCCTCCTTGCCGAGGGTGTCGAACTGGTCGCGCGTAATCACCAGCATGCGGCGGTTCAGGATCACCCAGGCCGTCGGCCGGTCCTCGGGCGAGGCCAGCGGCATGCGCTCCTCCGGATCGGGCGAGGCATCGAGCTCGTCGACGAAATACACGAAGCGCACGGTGCGGTCCTCGCGGTCCCACAGCGCCACATAGAAGTTGGACGCATACATGATGCGCCCGAGCTCGCGGTGCACGAGGCGGATGAATTCCGTGATGTCGTTGCAGCTGGTGGTCATCTGCCCGATCTCGAGCAGCATCGACTGCACCGCTTCAAGGCGGCGAAGGCGGTTTTCCATTATTTCCCTTGAATTAAAAGGTGCGCCAGGGAAATATTATCAGCTTGGCGCGCGCTTGCGTGCGCCAGCTTCGCAAAACCGCGGCGGCAAGCGACAGCTGCATGCGTTCGTCGTCCCGGCACGCCATCAGGCCCGTGAAAAACGCATCCTGTCGCATCGCGCTGGCCGGCCGGGGGGCCGGGGCATACAGTGGCACCGTCGCACAACAACTTACACCGAGAGGAAAACCATGAAGAAGACCGCCCCCTGGATCATCCTGCTGCTGGCCGTGCTGCTGGTGTCCGCCATGTTCATGTACTGGAGCGGGACCGTCGTCAACATCGACGGCGACCGCATCGACGGTCCGGCCGGCGCCCTGCTGGGCGTCGTGTTCGCGGGCGGCGGCATGCTGATCGCCGGGTTCGTGATGCTGGTGGTGGGCGCGGTGCTGGCGGTGGTGTTCGCGGGCGTCGGCGTGCTGCTGCTCGGATTGCTGGCGGTGGGCGCCTTCGCCGTGGCCGCCGCGATTTCGCCCCTGCTGCTGCTGCTGCTGCTGCCGCTGGCGATCATCTGGTTCTTCGTCAGCCGCTCGCGCAAGCAGCGCGCCCTGCGCCAACAGGCGGTCTGAAAGTAGAACGTCGTTCCCGCGCAGGCGGGAACCCCATTTCCGGGAACGCAACTCAAGTTCGAGCTTGCGGTATGCGTAAAAATGGGGTTCCCGCTTCCGCGGGAACGACGGGATCAGACCCCGAGGCGGACTTAAAGTAGAACGTCGTTCCCGCGCAGGCGGGAACCCCATTTCTGGAAATGCTGCTCAAGTTTGGGCTTGCGGTATGCGTAAAAATGGGGTTCCCGCTTCCGCGGGAACGACGGGATCAGCCCCCGGAGGCGGACTTAAAGTAGAACGTCGTTCCCGCGCAGGTGGGAACCCCATTTCCGGGAACGCTACTCAAGTTCGAGCTTGCGGTATGCGGAAAAATGGGGTTCCCGCTTCCGCGGGAACGACGGGATCAGCTCAGATCCCCTCCACCAGCCGCATCGCAAAGATCATCGGCAATCCCACCCCGATCACCCGCCGCGCCGCCGCGCCGTGGTCGTAGGGCACCCTGAAGTAGCTCAGCTCCCGCGTCGCATCGTCGTACAGCGCATAGCAGGCCGCGTTGTTGCCGTCGCGCGGCTGGCCCACCGCGCCCGGAATCGCCAGGTACTGGTGCTCGGGATCGAGCACGATGCGGGTGGCGTCCTGCGGCTGGTGGGCGCCCATGCGGCCATCGGCCGTGCGGCGATACAGCGAGGGCGCATGCACGTGCCCCGAGAACACCACCCGGCTGGCGGTGGCGCGCAGCGAACGCTCGGCCTGCTCGGGCTTCTTGATGTACTCCCACTGGATCGGATCCTCGGCGCTGGCATGCACGAACAGCATGCCGTCGAGCTGGCGCGTGAGCGGCAGCTGGCCGAGGAATTCCACGTGCGCCGGCGACATCTGCCCGCGCGTCCATTCGATCGTCGCCAGCGTCTCCGGGTGCATCTTGGGCCGCGCGACGCAGGCGATGGTGTAGTCGTGGTTGCCCTGCACCGCCACCGCGCCGCGCGCGACGTAGGCCATCACCGTGTCCACCACCCAGGCCGGGTCGCCGCCGTAGCCGACCAGGTCGCCGAGGAAGGCATACTGGTCGGCGCCCTGCTGCCCCGCGTGCTCCAGGCAGGCCGTCAGCGCCTCGCGGTTGGCGTGGATGTCGGTGAGCAGGGCCAGGCGCATGCGGGTCCTTGTGAATCAGGCGCCGCGGCTGGCGGCGAACTGCTGGTAGCCGCGCGCGCGCAGCTCGCAGGCCGGGCATGTGCCGCAGCCATAGCCCCAGTCGTGGGCTTCGCCGCGCTCGCCCAGGTAGCAGGTGTGGGTCTCGAAACTGATCAGGTCGACCAGCGCCTGGCCGCCGGCTTCGTCGGCCAGTTCCCAGGTCTGCTTCTTGTCGATCCACATCAGCGGCGTCTCCAGGCGCATGCGCGTGTCCATGCCGAGGTTGAGCGCGACCTGCAGCGCCTTCATGGTGTCGTCGCGGCAGTCCGGATAGCCGGAGAAATCGGTCTCGCACATGCCGCCCACCAGCACCGTGATGCCGCGGCGGTAGGCCACGGTCGCGGCCACCGTCATGAACAGCAGGTTGCGGCCCGGGACGAAGGTGTTGGGCAAGCCGTTGGCCTGCATCCGGATCTCGACATTGCTGGTCATCGCGGTATCGGAAATCTTCGAGATCAGCGACAGGTCGATCATGTGGTCCTCGCCGAGGCGCGCGTCCCAGGCAGGCGACAGCGCGCGCATCTTCCGCAGCACGGTCGGACGCACCGCCAGCTCGATCGCATGGCGCTGGCCATAGTCGAAGCCGATGGTCTCGACGCGCGCGAAGCGCTGCAGCGCCCATGCGAGGCAGGTGGTGGAGTCTTGTCCGCCGCTGAAGAGGACCAGGGCGCTGTCATGTGCTTGCATGCTATCTAAATTTCCGGGGTTTAACGTTCGGCAGCCGCTTTGCCGATCCGTTAAGATTAGCTGAGATCGGTAACAATGGAGAGATATGTCCTGCGCAGGCCTGAATCAATCGAAAGCACGGGCGCGGCAAGCACGAATTTTGGCACAAATCGTGTTGGCCGTGTGCTTCCTGCTGGGCATGAAGACAAGCTATGCACAAGAGGCGGAGCCGGCCGGCATCCGCTATGACGTGCAGGTGAACGCGCCGCGCCCGCTGGCCGAGCTACTGCGCGATAACCTCGACCTCGAGCGCTGGAAGGGCAATCCGCGCATCGACATGGCGCAGCTGGCGCGCATGGTGAAGGACGCGCCGGAACAGGCGCGCACCCTGGTCGAGACCGAAGGCTATTACGACCCGCGCATCGAGGCGCGGCTCGACACCAGCGGCGCCACGCCGGTGGCGCGCATCAGTGTCGATCCCGGCACGCCCACCACCGTCGGCCAGGTCGAGATCGTCCTGCACGGCTTCGCCACCGAAGGCGCCGGCGAAGCCTTCGACCAGGCCGCGCTGCGCAAGGACTGGGGCCTGCCCGCGGGCCGGCGCTTCCGCAACGCCGACTGGGAGACCGCCAAGCGCGACCTCCTGCGCGACGTGAACCGCAGCCGCTTCGCGCGCGCCGCGCTGGCCGAATCGCGCGCCACGGTCGACCCGAACACGCACACGGCATCGCTGCGCATCGTGGTCGACAGTGGCCCGGACGTGCACTTCGGCCAGCTCGACCTGGTCGGCCTGAAACGCTATCCGCGCAGCGTCGTCACCAACCTGAACAAGATCGCGCCGGGCGACCCGTACAGCGAGGCCGACCTGCAGGCTTTCCAGACGCGCCTGCAGGACACCGGCTACTTCAGCAGCGTCGAAGTCAGCCTCGACACCAGCGCCCAGGAAGCGGCCGCCGCGGGAGCGCCCGACAACGCCACGCTGACGCCGCCGGTGCTGGTGCGCGTCACCGAGAACAAGCAGCGCAACGTCGAGGCGGGCGTCGGCTATTCGACCGACACCGGGATGCGCGGCACGCTCGCCTACAACGACCTGAACGTGGGCGGCACGCGCATGAAAAGCCGGCTACTGCTGCAGCAGCGCCAGCAGACCGGGCGCGCCGATTTCTACTGGCCCACCACCGCGCAAGGCTACGACTACAGCGCCGGCGGCGGCATCAACCGCACCGACATCGAGGGCCTGGTCCTGAACG
>JAEWEK010000406.1 GCA_023389425.1 Pseudomonadota bacterium
CGGCGCCGACGACTACATGGCCAAGCCCTTCGCCCTGTCCGAGCTGGAGGCGCGGGTGCGCGCCCTGACCCGGCGCGGCGCCGGCGGCGGCCCCACCGTGGTCAGGCACGGCGCGCTCACCTACGACCAGGTCGGCCGCAGCGCCTATATCAACGACCAGATGCTCGACCTGTCGGCGCGCGAACTGGGGCTGCTGGAAATTCTGCTGGCCCGCACCGGGCGCCTGGTGTCGAAGGAGCAACTGGTCGACCACCTGTGCGAATGGGGCGAGGAAGTGTCCAACAACGCCATCGAGGTCTACGTGCATCGCCTGCGCAAGAAGATCGAGGCCAGCGGCATCCGCATCGCCACCGTGCGCGGGCTGGGCTATTGCCTGGAACGCCAGACAGACACACCCAGCGCCGGCAAGTGAACGACCGCGACGCCGGACTGGACCAGGCGGCCGACGGCGGCGCCGAGCCCCGCTACGTGCCGCCCAATCCGGAGCAGGAGCAGAATATCCAGCACTCGCTGTTCGGCGAGATCCTCGACTGGATGCTGGCGCCCCTGCTGCTGCTGTGGCCGATGAGCATCGCGATCACCTACCTGGTCGCCAAGTCGATCGCCAACCAGCCCTTCGACCACGCGCTCAAGGACAACGTCACCGTGCTGGCCCAGCAGGTGCGCGAGGTCGACGGCAAGGTGGTGGCGAACCTGCCCGACAGCGCGCGCGACATCCTGCGCGCCGACGACGCCGACACCGTCTACTTCCAGGTGGCCGGGCCGCGCGGCACCTTCGTCGCCGGCGACCGCGACCTGCCGCAGCCGGGCGAGGACGATGCCGACAACGCCGAAGTCCATTTCCGCAACGTCAGCCTGCACGGCACGCAGGTGCGCATCGCCTACTCCTGGGTGCACCTGGATCCGGCCCGGCCCGACGCCGAAGGCCGGCTGGCGCTGGTGCAGGTGGGCGAGACGCTGGAAAAGCGCGCCCAGCTGGCCAACGCCATCATCAAGGGCGTGATCCTGCCCCAGTTCATCATCCTGCCGGTGATCCTGGCCCTGGTCTGGTTCGCCCTGTCGCGTGGACTGTCGCCGCTGGCCCAGCTGCAGGAGCGGATCCGCGCGCGCCGCCCGGACGACCTGTCGCCGATCGATTCGCGCCAGGTGCCGGAGGAGATCTCGCCGCTGGTCGGCTCGCTCAACGACATGCTCGGGCGCCTGTCGCAAACCATCGACATGCAAAAGCGCTTCATCGCCGACGCCGCGCACCAGATGAAGACGCCGCTGGCCGGCATGCGCATGCAGTCCGAGCTGGCGCTGCGCCAGCTCGACGCCGACGAGATCCACCGCTCGCTGGAACAGCTGGCCAAGAGCAGCGAATCGGCCACGCGCCTGGTCAACCAGCTGCTCGCGCTGGCGCGCGCCGAGAACCAGCCGCACGCCGGCCTGGCCTTCGAACAGGTCGACCTGGTGTCGCTGGCGCGCGCCACGGTGCAGGAATGGGTGCAGGCCTCGTTCGCGCACCGGATCGACCTCGGCTTCGAGCCGCCGGACGAACCGGTCATCATCGCCGCCAACGCGCTGATGCTGCGCGAGCTGCTGTCCAACCTGATCGACAACGCGGTGCGCTACACGCCGGCCGGCGGCAGCGTCACGGTGCGCGTGCGGCGCGACGGCGATGACGCCCTGCTCGAAGTCGAGGATACCGGCCCCGGCATCGCGCCGGCCGAGCGGCCGCATGTGTTCGAGCGTTTCTACCGCATCCTCGGCTCCAGCGTGCCGGGCAGCGGCCTGGGGCTGGCCATCGTGCGCGAGATCGCGCAGCAGCACGGCGCCGAGATCGACATCTTCAACAACCCGCGCAGCCATTCGCTCAAGCTGCCGGGCAGCCTGTTCCGCCTGACCTTCCCGCCGCCCGCGCACCACGACGACCATGCAGACTGACGACTCCACCAACGACCTGCAGCGCCGGCAGGCCGCCGCGCGGGCCCGCGCCGGACACTGGCAACGCACCCGGCGCATCACCGCCATCCTGCTGGCGATCTGGCTCGCCGCCGGGGTCGGCACCGTGTTCTTCGCGCGCGAGCTGGCGCAGCTGTCGCTGTTCGGCTGGCCGCTGTCGTTCTACATGGCGGCGCAGGGCGCGTCGCTGGTCTACCTGGCCATCATCGGCGGCTACGCCTGGTACATGCGCCGGCTCGACCGCGACTTCGCGCGCCAATGCGCGGTCGATGCATGAGCACCTACCGCCAGCGCCTGTCGCGCTACTACCTGTGGTACACGGCCTGCTTCTTCGTCTTCCTGATGGCGCTGGCCCTGCTCGAACGCGAGGGCATGCCGCGCCTGTGGATCGGCTACCTGTTCATGTTCGCCACCATCGCGCTGTACGCGACCATCGGCGTCATCACCCGCACCTCCAACGTCTCCGAATACTACGTGGCGGGACGGCGCGTGCCGGCCGTGTTCAATGGCATGGCCACCGCCGCCGACTGGATTTCGGCAGCCAGCTTCATCAGCCTTGCCGGCAGCCTGTATCTGCGCGGCTTCGACGGCCTCGCCTACATCATGGGCTGGACCGGCGGCTACTGCCTGGTGGCCCTGCTGATCGCACCCTACCTGCGCAAGTTCGCGCAGTACACCATCCCCGACTTTCTGGCGGCGCGCTACGGCGGCGGCGCCGGCGGGCGCGGCGGACCGGTGCGGGTGATGGCGGTGGCCGCCACCATCATCGTCTCCTTCACCTACGTGGTGGCGCAGATCTACGCGGTGGGCCTGATCGCCTCGCGCTTCACGGGGGTCGACTTCTCGGTCGGGATCTTCCTCGGCCTGGCCAGCATCCTGGTTTGCTCCTTCCTCGGCGGGATGCGCGCGATCACCTGGACCCAGGTGGCGCAGTACATCATCATCCTGGTCGCCTTCCTGATCCCGACCATGTGGCTGTCGGTGAAGCACGCCGACAATCCGGTGCCGCAGCTGGCCTACGGCTCGGTGCTGCCCAAGCTGGCGCAGCGCGAGCAACAGCTGGTGCTCGACCCCAGCGAGAACGCCGTGCGCGCCCGCTTTATGGAGCGCGCCAACGATCTCGCCCAGCGTCTCAAGGGGCTGCCGTCGTCGTGGGAAGCCGGCAAGCGCGAGGCCCAGCGCAAACTCGATGCGGCGCGCCTGCGCAATGCGCCGCTGGCCGAGATCCGCGCGGCCGAACGCGCCCTGTCCGAATATCCGCGCAGCCCGGACGACGCGGTGCGCGTGTGGACCGAGCAGCGCAGCGCCAACCTGGCGCGCGCCCAGCCGCCCGAGCCGCACGCGGCGCCCTTCCCCGGCCCCGACCGCGCCGCGTCCGACGTCCGCCGCAACAACTTCCTGGCGCTGGCGCTGTGCCTGATGATGGGCACCGCCGCGCTGCCGCACATCCTGATGCGCGCCTACACCACACCCTCGGTCAACGAGACCCGGGTGTCGGTGTTCTGGACCCTGTTCTTCATCCTGTTGATCTACCTGACCATCCCGGCGCTGGCGGTGCTGGCCAAGTACGACATCTACACCAACCTGGTCGGCAGCCAGTACCAGCACCTGCCCTCGTGGATCTCGTACTGGGCCAACGTCGACAAGGTCAATCCGCTGATCAGCGTGACCGACATGAACGGCGACGGCATCGTGCAACTGGCCGAGATCTCCATCGACGGCGACGTGCTGGTGCTGGCCACGCCGGAGATCGGCGGCCTGCCCTACGTGATCTCGGGCCTGGTGGCGGCCGGCGGGCTGGCGGCGGCGCTGTCCACCGCGGACGGGCTGCTGCTGGCGATTTCCAATGCGCTGTCGCACGACATCTGGTACAAGCTGGTCGACCCCGGCGCCTCGACCCAGAAGCGGGTGACGATCTCCAAGCTGCTGCTGCTTGCCGTGGCCTTCATCGCGGCCTACGTGGCCTCGCAGAAGCCGGCCGACATCCTGTCGCTGGTGGGCGCCGCGTTCTCGCTGGCGGCGTCGACCATGTTCCCGGCGCTGGTGCTGGGCGTGTTCTGGAAGCGCGCCAACCACGTCGGCGCGATCGCGGGCATGGTGGCGGGCTTCCTGGTCTGCATGTACTACATGCTGCACACCAATCCCTCGCTGGGCGGCAGTCTGGATGCGGCCTGGCTGCACATCGCGCCCATCTCGGCCGGCGTGTTCGGCGTGCCGGCGGGCGTGCTGACGATCGTGCTGGTTAGCCTGTTGACGGCGCCGCCGCACCGCAGCAGCGCCGGGCTGGTCGACTACATTCGGGCACCCGACCAGCCGTCACATTGACGCGTACGTACGTGATCGCATAAGCTTGCTCTTCCATATACGGTTGGAGCGGATATGTCGCGTTCGAAGATGCGTGGTCTGGTGCTGTCCTTCCTGCTATGCGCCGGCATGGTGC
>JAEWEK010000221.1 GCA_023389425.1 Pseudomonadota bacterium
GGCCGGGACCCATACTGAGCATATTGGATCGCGGCTGCGGCGAGAGCTGCAAGCACGCACACTCAGCATGGGTTCCGGCCTGCGCCGGAACGACGAATCACTTTCAACACTTAACGCAGACAGCGCCTTTTTCTACCCTCAATATGCGATGATCGCGACGGCAATGAAGTGATGGTGGTGTCGCACGCGTGCGGCCCCATCGCAGGCGCTACAATGGGGCTCCGATTCCTCCCGCACACAGTCCCATGAACGCGCTCCCTCACGGCGGCCTCGCCATTTCCAGCCTTGACGAACAGCTGCTGCAGCCCGGCGTCAAGGGCTTGCCGATCACGGAAGCTTTGCGCCAGGGCGCGATCGCGGTGCAGGGATGGAATGTTCTGCACGGCGACACCAGCTTCCCGGTTGCCGTGCTTAAGACATCTTCCCTGAAGCACAACCTGGAATGGATGCGCCGCTTTTGCGAGCGCTACGGCGCGACGCTGGCGCCGCACGGCAAGACCACGATGAGCCCGCAGCTGTTCGGCGCCCAGCTCGCCAACGGCGCCTGGGGCATCACGCTGGCCAGCGCGACCCAGGTGCAGGTCGCGCACCGCTTCGGCGTTCGCCGCGTGCTGCTGGCCAACCAGCTGGTCGCGCGCGCGGACACCAATTCCGTGCTGCAGCTGATGCATGACGATCCCGACTTCGACTGCTACGTGCTGGCCGATTCGTTGGCCGGCGTCGAGCGCCTGGCGCAGGCGGTCGACGCGCACCCGCTGTCGCGCCGCCTGCCGGTGCTGGTCGAGCTCGGCCTGCCGGGCAAGCGTGCCGGCACCCGCACCATGGATGAGGCGATGACGGTGGCGCGCGCGGTCGCCGGCGCGCCCGGCTTGCTGCTGGCCGGCTTCGAAGGCTATGAGGGCTTGTTGTCCGATACCGGCGAGGTCTCCGATTTCGTCGCACGGCTGGTGGCGCTGGTGCGCGAGTCCGACGACGAAGGCCTGTTCGGCGCGGGCGAGATCCTCGTGTCCGCCGGCGGCTCCGCCTACTTCGATCTGGTCGCGCGCGGCTTCAGCGGGATCGAACCGTTGTCGCGCCCGCTGCGACCGGTACTGCGCAGCGGCTGCTACCTGACCAGCGATCACGGCACCTACCGGCACGCCATCGCCGACCTGAACCAGCGCGAGGACCTGTCCGGCACAGATGGCTTGCGCCCGGCGCTGGAAGTGTGGAGCGTGGTGCAGTCGCGTCCCGAACCTAAGCTCGCCATCCTCACCATGGGCAAGCGCGACGCCTCCTACGACGTTGACCTGCCGATCCCGGTCTTCCATCACCGTCCCGGCCCTGGTGTTCCACAGCAATTTCCACCGGGCTGCGAAATCTTCAAGATGAACGACCAGCATGCCTATTTGCGCCTGCCGGACGGGCATCCGCTGTGCACCGATTTACTGGTGGGCGACCTGGTCGGCTGCGGTATCTCGCATCCGTGCACGACCTTCGACAAGTGGCCGCTGCTGTTGGCGGTGGACGACGATTACGTGGTGCGCTTCGCACTGAACACCTTCTTCTGAACGCAGGGCAGTACGCTACAATGGCTCTCGATTAACAAGAGAGCCGCCCATGCCCGTCACGCCGTCGTCGCTGTTCCCGCCGATCCTTCCCATCCGCCATGGCATGCTGCCGGTCGACGAGCTCCACACGCTGTACTGGGAAGAGGTCGGCAACCCCAACGGCATCCCGGTCATCTTCCTGCATGGCGGCCCGGGCGCCGGCCTGTCGCCGCAGCACCGCCGCTTCTTCGACCCGCATGCCTACCGCATCATCCTGTTCGACCAGCGCGGCGCCGGCAAGTCGACGCCGCTGGGCGAGTGGCGCAACAACACCACCCAGCTGCTGATCGAGGACATCGAGCGCCTGCGCCAGATGTTCGGCGTCGAACGCTGGCTGGTGTTCGGCGGCTCCTGGGGCTCGACGCTGGCGCTGGCCTACGGGCAGGCGCATCCGGAACGCTGCCTCGGCTTCGTCCTGCGCGGCATCTTCCTGTGCACGGCCGCCGAGGTCGAATGGTTCCTGCACGGCGTGCAGTGGTTCTATCCCGAGCTGTACGCCGAGTTCATCGCGCCGATTCCCGAGGCCGAACGCGGCACGCTGCTGCAGGCCTACTGCAAGCGCCTGCTGAGCGACGACCCGGCCGTGTACTGGCCGGCCGCGCGCGCCTGGAGCCGCTTCGAGGGCCGCCGCGTATTCCTGCTGCCGCAGGAGGAAGAAGCGCCGTCCGATTCGCTCGACCTGGGGGTGGGCCGGCTGGAATCGCACTACATGGCCAACGGCGCCTTCCTCGAGGAAGACCAGCTGGTGCGCAAGCTGCAACGCATCGCCCACCTGCCGGCCGTGATCGTGCAGGGCCGCTACGACGTGATCTGCCCGCCGCTGTCGGCGTACCGCCTGAACCACGCCTGGCCCGGCTCGCGCCTGCGCATGATCCCGGATGCCGGCCACGGCGCGCTGGAAGTGGGCATCGCGCGCGCCCTGGTGGCGGCGACGGAGCAGTTCAAACGCCACGGCAACTTCGACTGACTTACCAGCCGGTATTTGCGCTGTTACACTAGCCGTTACAACAAATACACGCCGCAGGGGCCACATGAACATCCAGACCAGCGACATCGGTCATATCATCCAATTGTCGATCGCCCCCGTGTTCCTGCTCACGGGCGTGGCGACCAAGCTGACCGTCCTGACCAACCGGCTGGGCCGCATCATCGACCGCACCCGCGTGCTGGAAGACCGGCTGCGCATGAATCCGGACGAGGACTACAGCGAGGAGCTGGAACACCTGTACACCCGCTCGCACCTGATCAACTACGCGATCACCTCCAGCACCGCCTGCGGCCTGCTGATCTGCCTGATCATCGCGCTGCTGTTCTTCAGCGACGTGACCGACATGCCGCTGCACCAGGTGATCGCCGCCTTTTTCGTGCTGGCGATGCTGGCGCTGATCAGCAGCTTCGTCAACCTGTTGCGGGAAATCTTCATCGCCGCGCGCCACATGCGCGAGCGGCACAACGCGAGCCAGCCACCGGCACCGGCCCGCTGAAAGCGAATCTTCATGCACGACTACCAACGCCCCCCGACCCTGCACCGCTACGGTCCCCGCGCCGAACTCGAAGCCGCGCTCAAGGCCGGCCAGTTCCGCCTGGTCCCGTCGGGCCAGTTCCTGACCGTCGCCTTCTCGACGGCGTGGGACAAGCGCCTGTTCGACCTGCTCGCGCCGGCCGACTGCTGCCTAGTCATCCACAACAGCGAGGAGTTCGGCGAGCGCCTGCACCGCGCCGTGCAGCGCGCGCTGCCCGACTGGGCCGGCATCGACGGCGCCATCGAATACGGCCACCGCTCGCCGCTGGGCGCGGCCTTCACCAAGGCGGCCGAGCTGGCGCCGGAGCAGGAGTGGCAGTTCGCGTGGCGATCGATGTCGCCAGGCGCGAGCCTGAATCCCGTCACGGTGCGCATCGGCAGCCTGGAACAGTTCGCCGAACTGCGCGACCGCGAAAGCCACCTGGCCTGACGCATGAACGCCTATCCCCACCTGCTCGCGCCGCTCGACCTGGGTTTCACGAGGCTGCGCAACCGGGTGGTGATGGGATCGATGCACACCGGCCTTGAAGACCGCTTCTGGCATTACGGGAAGCTCGCCGCGTTCTACCGCGAGCGGGCGCGCGGCGGCGTCGGGCTGATCGTCACCGGCGGCATCTCGCCCAACCGCGAGGGCTGGCTGCTGCCCTTCGGCGGCACCATGAACTTCATCGGCGACGTGCTCAACCACCGCCGCGTCACGCGCGCCGTGCACGCGGAAGGCGGCAAGATCCTGATGCAGATCCTGCATGCGGGACGCTATGGCTACCAGCCCTTCGTCGTGTCGGCGTCCGCCATCAAATCGCCGATCTCGCGCTTCAAGCCGCGCGAGCTCACCGAAGCCGGCATCGAGAAGACCATCCGCGCCTACGCCCGTTCGGCGCGGCTGGCGCGCATGGCCGGCTACGACGGCGTCGAGGTGATGGGCAGCGAAGGCTACCTGCTCAACCAGTTCCTGTGCGTGCGCACCAACAAGCGCGCGGACCGCTGGGGCGGGTCGATCGGGAACCGCATGCGGCTGGCGCTGGAAGTAGTCAAGCGCATCCGCGCCGCGGCCGGATCCGATTTCATCATCATGTACCGGCTGTCGGTGCTGGACCTGGTCGATGGCGGCAACAGCTGGGACGAGATCGTGGCGGTGGCGCGCGCGCTGCAGGAAGCCGGTGTCACCATCCTCAACACCGGCTACGGCTGGCACGAGGCGCGCATCCCGACCATCGTCACCTCGGTGCCGCGCGCAGCATTCGCCAGCGTGGCGGGACGGCTGCGCAAGGAGGTGTCGATCCCTGTGGTGGCGTCGAACCGCATCAATATGCCGGAAGTGGCCGAGGACATCATCGCGCGCGGCGACGCCGACATGGTGTCGATGGCGCGCCCCTTCCTGGCCGACCCGGACTTCGTGGCCAAGGCCGCGAGCGGGCGCGTGGACGAGATCAACACCTGCATCGCCTGCAACCAGGCCTGCCTCGACCACACCTTCGCGAACAAGCGCGCGACCTGCCTGGTGAACCCGCGTGCCTGCCACGAGACCGAACTGGTTTATACGAAAACGGTCGCGCCGCGCCGGATCGCCGTGGTGGGCGCCGGGCCCGCGGGACTATCGGCGGCGACGGTCGCGGCCGAGCGCGGACATCGGGTGACGCTGTTCGAAGCCGATTCGCGCATCGGCGGGCAGTTCAACATCGCGATGCAGATCCCGGGCAAGGAGGAATTCGCGGAGACCATACGCTACTTCCGCCGCAAGCTGGAACAGACCGGGGTCGACCTGCGGCTGGGGCGGCGGGTCACGCGCGAGGAGCTGGCGGCGGGCGGATTCGACGAGGTGATCGTGGCCACTGGCGTCAAGATGCGCAAGCCGGCGATCGAGGGCATCGGCCATCCGAAGGTGCTGTCCTATCTCGATGTGCTGCGCGATCATCGGCCGGTCGGGCGGCGTGTGGCGATTATCGGAGCGGGCGGCATCGGATTCGACGTCGGCGAATACCTGGTGCATGACGACGCGCATCCGCTGCCCGTGCCGGTGCCGGAATGGGCGGCCGAGTGGGGCGTGGACATGGCGGTACGCGAGCCGGGCGGCCTGGCCGGGCCGGCGGAGGCGGCGCCCGCGCGGCAGCTCTGGCTCCTGCAACGCAAGACATCCAGGCCGGGCGCGGGGCTGGGCAAGACTTCCGGCTGGGTCCACCGCGCGACGCTGATGCGCAATGGCGTGACCATGATGGCGGGTGTCCAGTACGAGCGGATCGACGATGAGGGGCTGCACATCGTGGTTGGCGGCGAAAAGCGCGTGCTAGAAGTCGACAACGTGGTGATCTGCGCGGGACAGGAGAGCCTGGTGGACCTGATGCCCGACGAGGATGAAGATGGTCCGCGCTTTCACAAGATCGGCGGGGCCGCGCTGGCGGCGGAGCTGGACGCGAAGCGGGCAATCCGCGAAGGCGCCGAGTTGGCGGCGCGGCTTTGAAAATCAGCAGTACATTTTGAGCTGTCGTCCCCGCGGAGGCGGGGACCCATGCCGAGTGTGAGAAAAGGTAGGCTTCACCTCGCCGCAAACGTTCTATGGGTCCCGCCTTCGCGGGGACGACGGTGGTTTTATTTTTTGCGAACCACCACGCAGCCGATCGAGTACCCGGCGCCGAACGAGCAGATGACCCCATGGGACCCGGCGGCCATATCGTCCTGGTACTTGTGAAACGCGATGATCGACCCGGCCGACGAGGTATTCGCATACTCGTCCAGGATCACCGGCGCCTCGTCCGGCTCCGCATCGCGCCCGAGCAGGGTGCGCGCGATCAGCAGGTTCATGTTCAGGTTGGCCTGGTGCAGCCAGAAGCGCGACACCTGTCCCAGCTCCAGCCCGGCCGCGTTCACGGTGTCCTTGATCATCTCCGCCGCCATCGGGCACACTTCCTTGAACACCTTGCGACCCTGCTGGCGGAACAGCTTGTCCGCCTGCCCGATACCGGCCTCGTCGAAGCGGTTCATGAAGCCGAAGTTGTTGCGGATATTGTTCGAGAACGCGGTCTTGAGCTTCGATTCGACGATCTCGAACTGGTGCCCGCTCACCGCCGTCTCCGCCGCTTCCACCACGATGGCCGTGCAGGCGTCGCCGAAGATGAAGTGGCTGTCGCGGTCGCGGTAGTTCAGGTGGCCGCTGGTGATCTCGGGGTTCAGCACCAGCACCGCGCGCGCCTGCCCGGTCGCCACCGCCGCCGCCGCGGTCTGGATGCCGAAGGTGGCCGAGGAGCAGGCGACGTTCATGTCGAAGCCGTAGCCGTCGATGCCCAGCGCCTGCTGCACTTCGACCGCCATCGCCGGATAGGGGCGCTGCATGTTGGAGCAGGCGACCAGCACCATGTCGATATCGGCGGGCGCGCGGCCCGCGCGATCCAGGGCCTGGCGTGCCGCGGCCACGCACATTTCCGCCTGCAGCGACAGCTCGTCGTCGCCGCGCTCGGGAATGCGCGCGGTCATGCGCCGCGGATCGAGGATGCCCGATTTCTCCATCACGTAGCGCGACTTGATGCCCGACGCCTTTTCGATGAACGCGCTGCTCGACGGCTCGATCGCCGCCATCTCGCCGGCGGCGATGCGCCCGGCATGTTCGGCGTTGTGCAGTTCGGCGTAGGCGTTAAACGCCGTCACCAGTTCATCGTTCGAGATCGAATGCGGCGGGGTAAACAGGCCGGTGCCGCTGATGACGACAGGTTTCATGTTGGAGAACTTTCAACGGAGGAGAGCCGGAGGTACCGGCTTTGAGCCGATTCTACACAATGCGGGGTGGGCGGGAAACAAGCGGCCGGGCTTTTGGAGGGCGGCCTCCAACAGCGCGCAGACACTACGGAGTGAGGGTGGTCCCGCTATGCGCCAGCGTCGGCCCGCTGCGCTTGGCCAGCTTCATCGGCTCGCCCTTCAGGTGGCGGATGGCCTGCTGCAGCTGGAAGTCGCTGGCGCCGCCGTAGTCGATCGGCTTGCGCGCGCGCGCAGCCGCGACCAGTTCGTCCCCGCCCACCAGGTCCTCGGGATTGGCCGCCGTTTCCTTGTCGCGGTCGTTGGCGAGGTGGTGCTCGAGGTCCGCTTCGCGTACCCGCAGCATATTGAAGTTCTGTCCGTCCGGCGTCTCGTCCACCGCGAAGTCGGGCACGATGCCGCGCGCCTGGATCGAGCGCCCCGACGGCGTGTAGTAGCGCGCCGTGGTCAGCTTGACCGCCGCGTCGCCGCCGATGGCGCGGATGGTCTGCACCGAGCCCTTGCCGAAGG
>JAEWEK010000222.1 GCA_023389425.1 Pseudomonadota bacterium
GGACAGGCCCTTGAGCACTTCGATGCGTTCCTTGTTCTCGAGAGGGATCTGGGTGTCGTTCGGGATGGCGATGCCGTTCTTGCGGTAGCTGGCGTCGTTATCGAGCGCGAAGCCGCGGATCGCGAACTGCTCGGCGTAGCCGACCGCGTTGTAGGCATCGCTGACCGATGCGTCGTACTTCATCGCCTCGGTGGCGGAGCGGATCGACAGGTCCTGCATCTGCCTGGCGTCGATGGTGGCGATCGAGGCCGGGGTGTCGATGACGGCGCTGTTGCCGAAGCCGCCGACGCTGGCGATGCCGCCCGACTGGCGCGCGCCGGTGACCACCACTTCGGTGATCGGCTCGTTGCCGGACTGGGTTTGCGCGTGCACGGAGAAGGCTTGCAGGACGGCGCAGGCAAGGAGGGACTGCTTGAAATTTTTGTTCATTGTTTGCTCGTGTCGCGCGCCGCGTTGGCGACGCGCTGCTTTTTAAAAAAGCCGGAGCCAACGTGGGGGAAGGGCAAACAAGGTATGAAAAACTGCTTTGCGCTTTCCTTCGCTGGCATTATCCAGATCAGGTACGAAGGGTATCTCTCACCCGGTGCCGAATATCGGCCCAGGACCCCTAGCGAGACGGCGAGTGTACCACGAAGCCCGCGGCCTCGTGCTTGATGCGGCAATTGACCGTCAGATTACAGACACAGTTCCAGCACTTTGCGGCTGACTTCCGGCGTGACGTCGCGCCGTTCGCCCAGTTTCACCATGCGGTGCGCTTCGAGCGCTTGCACCACGCGGTCGATCGCCTCCGCGCCGAGCTGGTAGTCGGACAGGCGGGTGCCCACGCCGACGCTGCGGAAGAAGGCTTCGGTGCGTTCGATCGCGGCGTCGATGCGCGCGTCCTCGCCGCCTTCGCGGAGATTCCACACGCGCTGCGCGTACTGCAGCAGCTTGGCGCGCTTGTCTTCGCGGCGCACGCGCAGCATCGCGGGCAGCACCACGGCCAGGGTCTGCGCGTGATCCAGGCCGTACAGCGCGGTCAGCTCGTGGCCGACCATGTGGGTAGCCCAGTCCTGCGGCACGCCGGCGCCGATCAGGCCATTCAGCGCGAGCGTCGCGGTCCACATCAGGTTGGCGCGCGCTTCGTAGTTGCGCGGTTCGGCCAGCGCCTTCGGGCCTTCCTCGACCAGCGTGGACAGCAGGCCTTCGGCGAAACGGTCCTGCACCGGGGCGGCCGCCGGATAGGTCATGTACTGCTCCATCACGTGCACGAAGGCGTCGACGATGCCGTTGCCGACCTGGCGCGCGGGGAGCGTGTAAGTCTTGGTGGGATCGAGCACGGAGAACTGCGGATAGACGTGGCGCGAGCCGAAGGCGAATTTCTCGAGCGTGGCCTTGCGCGTGATGACGGCGCCGGCGTTCATCTCGGAGCCGGTGGCGGGCAGCGTCAGCACGCTGCCGAAGGGCAGGGCGGCCTGCACGTTTTTGGCGTGCTGCTCGAGGATGCTCCACGGGTCGCCGTCGACCAGCGCGCCGGCCGCGACGAACTTGGTGCCGTCGATGACCGAGCCGCCGCCGACCGCCAGCAAGAAGTCGATACGCTCGGCTTTCACCAGCGCGATCGCTTCCATCAGGGTTTCGTAGGTGGGGTTGGGCTCGATGCCGGAGAATTCGAAGACGGTGTGCCGGGCCAGCGCGGCCTTCACTTCGTCGTAGACGCCGTTGGCGCGGATGCTGCCGCCGCCGGACAGCATGAGGACGCGCGCTTGCCGCGGCACGAGCTCGCCCAGCTTGGCGATCTGGCCTTCGCCGAAGACGATGCGGGTGGGATTGTAGAAATCGAAGTTGAGCATGCGGGACCTCTTTTGTGATGCTGGCAAAAGAGGAATTATCGCGCAATGAAGCCGGGCGCGTGCGGCTCAGGCCTCGGCCGGCTCCCGCACCGGAGCGGCATGCTCGTGGTGCGCCCGCGCGTGCAGCAGGTGCCGCTGCAGCGCGGAACGCGCCGCGTCGCCGATGGCGCGCCAGTATTCGCGCCGCTGGGCCGCGCGCTTGCGGTGCTTGGACGGCATGTCGGCCAGCGGCTTGAGGTAGAAGGGCAGCCCGATGCGCCAGGTGTGGCCGGGCGTCTCGACGCCGCCCAGCACTTTCCAGAAGCCGTCGTAGGCGTTGGCCGGATGCCCGGCATCGCCCGCGTCGTCGCGCACGCAGGCCGCGCATTTGATCGCGACGACCAGCTCCATGCCCACCGACTGCGCCACGCCCTGCATTGCCGCGAAGCAGAAGAAACTGGGGGAGTTGTTGGGGAAGGCGCGTTCGAAGGCTTCGTAGGCGGGACCGGAATCGGCCCAGCGGCCCTGGTTGCGCGCCACGAAAGGCACCATCGGCGCGGCCACGCCGGCCAGCGCGCCTTCCATCCAGCTGAACGAGAGCTGGTGCAGGCAGCTGCCGTTGGCGATCAGCGAGATGGCCAGGTCGCCCCCTGCGTGCGTGCGCGGCGCCAGTTCGAGGCGGATGGCGAAGCGATCGTCGCCGCTGCCGTGCTGCCACAGCTGCAGGCCGCCATCGAGGTAGACCGCCTGCTTGTAGGAGCTGTTGAAGGTGGTCTCTTCAAAATGATAGTGCCCCAGCACGCACTGCACGCGCTCCCGGGCCGGCAGTCCCCTGGCCAGGTAATCGCGGTGGCTGAAGTGGCGAAAGGGCGCGCCGCCGGACGCCGGGACGACATAGTTGCGATAGACGTCGAGCTGGCACAGGGCCTGGTGGTCGCGATAGAACAGCAGGACGCGCAGGCTGCGCGCGAAGCACAGGATCCGGGAACTCAAGCCGGACCGGCCAGGGGCCAGCCATTGCTGCTTCAGGTGGGCGAATATCATCGCGCGCTCCGTGGTCACATGCGGGATCGGGCTTTCTATCTTGGCTTAGCCACTGTCGCTGAAAAATGAGATTGCTCAAGGGTAAGAAAATTCTACACCTCAACTTTGATCTCGTGTCGAATTCCACGTCACAGCCTGCGCGGCAGCCTAGCACGATTGCCGCGCCATCCAAACGCGGCCTTGCCCGATAATTGCGCCATCCCTAACGATGCGGGAGGACGCCTGTGACCTATGAACTTTTTTATTGGCCGACGATCCAAGGACGCGGCGAGTTTGTCCGGCTGGCGCTGGAGGAGGCCGGCGCCGCGTATGTCGACGTGGCGCGCGAGAAGGGCGGCATGGAGCGCCTGATGAAGCTGCTGAAGGACGGCGGCCACCCGTCGTTCGCGCCGCCTTTCCTCAGGGCCGGCGAACTGATGATCGGCCAGACCGCCAACATCCTGCTGTTCCTCGGCCAGCATCACGGGCTGGCGCCGCTGGACGAAGCCAAGGGCCTGTGGACGCACCAGCTGCAGCTGACCATCGCCGACCTTGTCGCGGAGGCGCACGACAGCCACCATCCGGTGTCGAACTCGCAGTACTACGAGGACCAGAAGCCGGAGGCGAAGCGGCGCGCGGCCGGCTTCATCGGCGAGCGCATTCCCAAATACCTCGGCTATTTCGAGCGGGTGCTGGGCAAGCGTGACTGGCTGGCGGGCGGGCAGCTGAGCTACGCCGATCTGTCGCTGTTCCAGGTGATCGAGGGACTGCGCTACGCCTTCCCGCGCGCGCTGGCGGGCCTGGCCAAGGACTATCCGGGACTGGCCAGGCTGCGCGACCGCGTGGCCGAGCGGCCGCGCGTCGCCGCTTATCTGGCCTCGCCGCGGCGGCTGCCGTTCAGCGAAGAGGGCATCTTCCGTCATTACGCGGAGCTGGATCGCGGATGAGTGTTGTTTCGACAAGCCCTGTCGGGTAGCATCGTCAGGGTCCGATCGTCCAACCCTTCCGCGAGACCACATGACACAACGCCGCCGGTTCCTTATCAACGCACCGCTTGGCCTGCTGGCCGCCACCACGGCCGTGCGCGGCGACGCGCTGGCGCAGGACCAGCCGCCGCCGGGCGCGCCGCCGACCTTCGGCGCGACGCCGG
>JAEWEK010000223.1 GCA_023389425.1 Pseudomonadota bacterium
GCACAGGTAGCTCCGGCACCCCGGGCACTTCCGGCACCACGGGCACCACGGGCACCACGACGCCGCCGGCCGGCACCCCGGGCTCCTCCGGCGGCGGCCGCTAAGCCACGCCACAGGGAAATGTTCATCGCGGGCCCTGCATGCAGAAATTTGCAGGGCCGCCTGCTTATCTCACCTCAAGCAGCTCATTGAACAGAACCCGGTAATGCACGACAGCATTGCGCAAGTCTTCAGTGCTGGCTTCGCCGCGCGCATCGCGTGCGGCAATGACCTGGGCGGCGCGATAATTTTCCACAACCGCGGGGTGATCGACCGAGATATCTGCAGCGCGATGTTCAAAATCGGCCAAGGGATAGCCGCGCTTCGCCATCAGCTCGCGAACCAACTGATCGGCCTGGGCGACCACGCCCTTCGGGTTATCGACGAAACTGGCCTGGAGATTCGCCCACGCTTGACTGAACCTGGCTGCGTCAGCTGGTGCCAGGGGCACGATATTGAGCTTTTCAACCCGGGTCTCGCGCTCCTTCAGCTCCGACTCTGCCTTTGCCCGGCTTCCAAGTGCATCCACGGTTCGGCCGTATTCTGGTCCGAAACGTTGCTGCAATCGTTCGGATTGCCGCTTTTGAACGAAGTACCACGCCGCCAGCGCAATCAAAACGAGCACCACGATAGCGGCCAGGATGGTGGATGTCTGTGAGTCGAGGTTGCCCATGCCGATCTCCTATTTGCGACGATGACGGTGATTCGTATTAACGCATCCCGAGCGGTAGCAATCCGTTCGGATGCGCACATATCTGAGCACGCTCGCCGCTCAACTGCGCAGTCTCTCCCCGCACCGCATGTGCTAGCATGGGATGCTTTCTTTTACGCAACCATAATAAAACGGAGAGACATCCATGCAGTTCGCAGCACGTCTGACGGTCCTGGCGTTCGCGCTCGGCGCCGCCTTCGGCACTTCCACCGCCATCGCCCAAAATTCCACTCCCGGCGCCGAGCTCAAGCGCCTGCTCGCCAGCCCCGGCTTCAAGGCCGCCGCGGCCACGCTCGACAAGGACCACGGCCGCATCGTCGAAGACGGCATCAAGCTGGCCGAGATCCCTTCCCCGCCCTTTCATGAAGCCGCACGCGCCAAGGTCTACGAACAGATGTTCAAGGACGCCGGCCTGGCCGACGTGAAGATCGACGAGGAAGGCAATGTGACCGGCATCCGCAAGGGCGCCAACGGCGACGGCAAGTTCGTCGTCGTATCGGCCCACATGGACACCGTGTTCCCGGCCGAGACCGACGTCAAGGTGAAACGCGACGGCAACAAGCTGCACGGCCCCGGCATCGGCGACGACACCATGAGCCTGTCGGTGCTGCTGGGCTTCATCCGCGCCATGAATGCCGGCCACATCAAGACACGCGACGACATCCTGTTCGTCGGCACCGTCGGCGAGGAAGGCCCGGGCGACCTGCGCGGCGTGCGCTACCTGTTCACCAAGGGCCAGTACAAGGACAAGATCAAGTCCTTCTTCTCGGTCGAGTCGGGCGGCGTCGAGGGCGTCACCAACGGCGGCGTCGGCTCCAAGCGCTACCACGTCACCTTCAAGGGTCCGGGCGGTCACAGCTACGGCGCCTTCGGCCTCGTCAATCCGATGTTCGCGCTGGGCCAGGCGGCGGCCGAGTTCTCGCGTCTGCAGGTGCCGGCATCGCCCAAGACCACCTACAGCATCGGCCTGATCGGCGGCGGCACCTCGGTCAACTCGATCCCGGTGTCGGGCTGGATGGATGTCGACATGCGCTCCGAATCGCCGGCCGAACTGAAGCGCATGGAAGAGCGCCTGCTGAAGATCGTGCAGGAAGCGGCCGACGGCGAGAACTTCGCGCGCTCCACCCGCGAGGGCAAGATCACCGTCGAAGCCAAGCTGATCGGCGACCGTCCGGGCGGCATGACGGCGCTGGACTCGTCGCTGGTGCAGACCGCCAGGGCCGCCATCGAAGCCGGCGGCTACAAGTTCTCCGCGCACAGCAGCTCGACCGATTCGAACATGGCGATGAGCCTGGGCATCCCGGCCCTGACCATCGGCCGCGCCGACGCCGGCAAGGGCGGCCGCGCGCACTCGCTGGACGAGTGGATCGACGTCGAGAAGGAGCCGATGGTCAAGGCGATGACGACCAGCCTGTCGATCGTGCTGGCGACGGCTGGCGTGGAGCCGGACGGCAAGTAAATCGGCAGCACAATCCGATTCAAAATTCCGCACCACCCTTCGAAAAACGACTCATTTCGGCGCGATCTTGCTTGCGCCGGAATGAGACCGTTTGGTGATGGTCCGCCGCTTCGCACTTGTAAGCGCCTGAGCCCGCCCTAGACTGAAATCACCGCTTCTGGCAACGCGCTGTCGCCACGACCAGAAGACCCGTGAACGTCCAATACTCAAAGGGGGAATGCATCATGCGTCGCTTATTACTCCTGGCAATTCCAGCCGCCCTGCTGACGGTGTCGCCGTATGCCGGCGCCCAGTCGCAGGATTATCCGCTGATCGAGCATGCGGAAATGTCCACCATCCAGGTGCGCGCCGACCGTCCGGATCACTTCACCGCAAAAAGGACCGAGGACTACCGCGGCACCTACGACCTGTCGAATGGCTGGACACTGCATGTACGCCCCGCCGCGCGCGGCATCATCGCCCAGATCGACAGCCAGCCGCCGATGCGCCTGGTCGCCCTGTCCGATGACCGCTTCACCACCGTCGATGGCAATGTGCAGATGCATTTCGACCTCGGCTCGCTCGGCGACGACATGTCGATGACCTATGTGCCCAGCTCGCGCTCGGTCGCATGGATTACGGTGACCAGCACGACGGTCGCCTCCCGCTGACGCAGCGAAAATACAATTACGCCAGCCGGGGGAGGCTGGCGTTTTCATAGGCGCTGTCTGCGTTGAGTGTTGACTTAAGCACGTCGTCCCGGCGCAGGACGGGACCGATACTGAGCATGTTGGATCGCGGCTGCGGCGAGAGCTGCAAGCACGCACACTCAGCATGGGTTCCGGCCTACGCCGGAACGACGAATCACTTTCAACACTTAACACAGACAGCGCGTTTTCATATCCGCTCCAGGGCGCGTCTGCATGATGTACATACCTGATCCGATCCGATTCGAAAATCCGCATCACCCTCGAACGAGTGAGTCATTTCGGATTGATCTGCCTTCCCCCGGATTGAGACCGTTTCGTGATGCACGGCCCAAAATTCTTGCAAGCGCCTGAGGCCGCCCTAGACTGAACTCTGTGCTTCCGGTGCGGCATAGCTTGCCATACCCGGAAGGGCTTGGATGGCACGGATCGCAGCAACGTGCGTGCCGACAGCGTCCAATTCGTCCTGGAGAGTAATCATGCGTTCCTATCTCACCGCAATCCCGATGTCCCTGCTGCTGGTCGCGCCATTTGCCGGCGCCCAGTCCCGCGACTATCCGCTGACCGACGATTCGGCGATGGCCACCGTGCAGGTGCGGCCCACGATCCGCTACTTCCCCGTCACCGAGGAACAAACCGAAACGGTCAAGGGCGCTTATGCGCTGACCAATGGCTGGCACCTGAACGTGAAATCCACCTACCATGGCGTCGAAGCACAGATCGACAATCAGATGCCGATGCGCCTGATCGCGCTGTCGCCCGATAAATACTCGACCCGCGACGGCAACGTGGTGATGACCTTTAATCTCGGCTCCATGGGCGACGACATGCTCATGAGCTATGTGCCGCGTTCCGACGCGATGGCCGTGCTCACCGTCGGCACCAGCGAGCACCTTGCCGCGCGCTGACCGCGCGTGCAACCACCAGCCGTTTCCCGGCCTTTGCGCGCCATCCCTGGCGCACCGAAACGAAGACGCCAGCCGCAAGGCCGGCGTTTTTGTTGGCGCTGTCTGCGTTAAGTGTTGAAAGTGATTCGTCGTTCCGGCGCAGGCCGGAACCCATGCTGAGTGTGCGTGCTTGCAGCTCTCGCCGCAGCCGCGATCCAATATGCTCAGTATGGGTCCCGGCC
>JAEWEK010000408.1 GCA_023389425.1 Pseudomonadota bacterium
CGCCAATCCCGGATGGCATGGCAAGGTCGGGACTTTGGGGCCGGTGACGCCCAAGGTGGCGCAATGGCTGGCGCGGCTCGACTACGACCCTTCCGCGCTCGACGCCGCGCTCGGCAACCGCATGTACACGCGCCTCGGCCTGTATGCGGAAAAGCTGATGGCCTTCTATTTCGAACAGCATGGCCAGCTGGTCGCGCACGGCCTGCAGGTGCGCGCCGCGCGCAACGACACGGTCGGCGAGTTCGATTTTCTTCTGGATGCCGGTGACGGCGGCCTCGAACACATCGAGTTCGCGACCAAGTTCTATCTGCTGGAAGGGGAGGCGGCAAGCCGCTTCGACGAACTGGTGGGGCCCAACCTTGCCGACAGCCTTGGCAAGAAAATGCGCAAGATCGTGGATCACCAGCTGGAGCTTGGCGCCCATCCGGCTGCGCAGGCCGTGCTGCCAATGCCGGTGACGGCGGCGCATGCGCTGGTCAAGGGCTGGCTGTTTTATCCGCTGGGGACGTGGCCTTCGATTTCCGGGATCTCGGCGCGGCACTGCCGAGGGTTCTGGTGTTCGCTCGACGATATCGGGCAGCTCGGCGGCGACGCCTTCCTGATGCTGCCCAAGCTGCAATGGCTGCCGCCCTTCCGCGCGCGCTCGGCCACCTGGATCCTCAATCGCGCGGAGCTGCATGCGGAACTGGAAGCGCAGTTCGAGACCAATCCGTCGCCGGTGCTGGTGTCGATGGTGCGCGAGGAGCCGGGGCTATACGAGGAAGTGGAGCGCGGCTTCATCGTGCCGAACGATTGGCGCGACCGGGCGGCGGCCCGGAGAGCCGCCCAGGCCGGCCCGACGCGATAAGGCGCAAGCGGCGAGCGGAATGGCTTAGTGCTTATGCTCGCCAATCATCGCAAGCGAATCGTGCTGCGCCTGGTTGGCATTGTGGCGACGCATGATCAGGTACATGGTGCCCGCCAGCGACAGGCCGAACAGCACGATGATGACGTCGAGGTTGAGGTTCAGCGTAATCATCACCGCGTACACCGCCAGCATGGTCAGCACCGACAGGTTCTCGTTGAAGTTCTGGACCGCGATCGAGTGGCCGGCGCTCATCAGCACGTAGCCGCGGTGCTGCAGCATCGCGTTCATCGGCACCACGAAGAAGCCTGACAGGAAGCCGATAATCGCCAGCAGCACGTAGGCCACGCCGACGGTATGCACCAGCGTCATGCTGGCCACCACCAGGCCCATGATGATCCCGAGCGGGATCACCGACAGCGATTTCTTCAGCGGGATCATCTTGGCCGACATCGCCGCACCCACCGCGACACCGATGGCGACCACGCCGATCAGGCCACTGGCCTTGTCGAGTTTCATGTGCAGCGAGCGTTCGGCCCATTTCAGCACGATGAACTGCAAGGTGGCGCCGGCGCCCCAGAACAGGGTCGTGACGGCCAGCGAGATCTGGCCCAGCTTGTCCTTCCACAGCGTGGCGGAACAGTTGGCGAAATCGACGATCAGGCGGAACGGGTTCTTTTCCTGGTGCGGGTAGCGCGCGCCGGTGTCCGGGATGCGCAGGTTGAACAGGGCAGCCAGGGCGTACACCGCCACGATCACCAGCAGCGAGGCCTCGTAAGGCGAAGTGATGCCGGTGTCGATCAGCGGCACGTCGATATTATTGACCAGCCAGGTGCCGCCGTCCGGCCCCACCAGCACGCCGCCCATCACGGTGCCGAGAATGATGGACATCACGGTCAGGCCCTCGATCCAGCCATTGGCGACCACCAGCTTCTCGGCCGGCAGCAGCTCGGTCAGGATGCCGTATTTGGCAGGCGAGTACACGGCCGCGCCGAAACCGACCACCGCGTTGGCGACCAGCGGATGCACGTGCAGGAAGATCATCGAGCAGCCCGCGACCTTGATCAGGTTCGCGATGAACATGACGCGGCCCTTGGGCAGCGAGTCGGCGAAGGCGCCCAGGAAGGCGGCGAACAGCACATAGAACAGCACGAACGACAGCTTCAGCAGCGGTGTCAGCGAAGCCGGGGCTTTCATCGACGTTAGCAGATCGATCGCTACAAATAGAAGCGCATTATCTGCCAGCGACGAAAAAAACTGCGCCGCCATGATGGTATAAAAACCACGGTTCATTCGGGAGGTTCTAAAAACTGGACTGGGTTGCTTTATACCATGAAAGGTCGCGCGCCCAAAGAATTCGGGTATGGGAAAGTGCTGCGTCCGGTAAAATATCCATTCTCGTTATCACTTGAAAACGTCTGTATGCCTCGCCCGCTTTGCGCCACAATTCACCTTGATGCCATGCAGCACAACCTGGCCCGCGCACGCGCCTGCTCGCCGCAGTCGAAAGTGTGGGCAGTGGTCAAGGCTAACGCATATGGACACGGACTGGAGCGCGGGATGCGCGGCTTCGCCCATGCCGATGGTCTGGCGCTGATCGAGACCGAGAACGCGGTGCGCCTGCGCGAGCTGGGCTGGGCCAGGCCGATCCTCCTGCTGGAGGGCTTTTTCGACGACAGCGACATCCCGCTGCTGGCCGAACATGGCCTGGACACGACCATCCACTGCATCGAGCAGATCAAGATGCTGGAGTACACCAAGCTGTATCGCCCGATCGACGTCCACCTGAAGATGAACACCGGGATGAACCGCCTCGGCTTCAAGCCGGAGGATTACGCCGCCGCCTACCAGCGCCTGGCCGCGATCCCCGGCATCCGCTCGATCACGATGATGACCCACTTCGCCAATGCCGACGAGCTGGAACACCCGCGCCTGCCGATGCACGAGCAGCTGCGGCGCTTCAAGGCCGGTTCGCAAGGGCTGGCAGGGCTGCGCAGCCTGTCCAATTCCGGCGGCGTGCTGCATTCGGGCGAGCTGGAACTGCATTCGGACTGGGTCCGCCCCGGCATCATGCTGTACGGCGGCACCCCGGGCGGCAAGAGCGCGGCCGAATTCGGCCTGCTGCCGACCATGACCCTGACCTCGGAAATCATCGGCATCCAGCGCATCGACGCCGGCGACAGCGTGGGCTACGGCAGCCGCTTCGAGGCGAGCGGGCCGATGACGGTGGGCGTGGTGGCTTGTGGCTACGCCGACGGCTACCCGCGCCACGCGCCGCACGGCACCCCGGTGGTGGTGGACGGCGTGCGCACCGCGCTGGTGGGGCGGGTGTCGATGGACATGATGACGGTCGACCTGACGCCGGTCGCCAACGCCCGCGTCGGCAGCAAGGTCACGCTGTGGGGCGACGGCCTGCCGATCGACGATGTCGCGCATGCGGCCGGCACCATCGGCTATGAGCTGATGTGCGCGTTGGCGCCGCGGGTGCGGGTGATCGAGGGACGGGTGGGTACGCATGGCTAAGGCGCGCACCAGCTTCGTCTGCAGCGACTGCGGCGCCACG
Organism: Pseudomonadota bacterium; assembly: GCA_023389425.1. Lineage (GTDB taxonomy): Bacteria > Pseudomonadota > Gammaproteobacteria > Burkholderiales > Burkholderiaceae_D > Telluria. Next base: position 3,408 of record JAEWEK010000408.1, read on the forward strand.
GCCACGCGCTGGACCGGCCAATGCGGCGATTGCAAGGCGTGGAACACGATGTCCGAGACCGTCCTTGAAGCGGCCGGCGTCAACCGCATGTCGCAGTCGCACTCGCAATTCAAGGCGCTGGCGCAGACGGCGCCCGTGTTGTCGCTGGCCGATATCGAGGCCATCGACGTCCCGCGCTTCGGCAC
>JAEWEK010000312.1 GCA_023389425.1 Pseudomonadota bacterium
GCCTGATGCCGCAGTTTAAGAACGGGGCGCTGATCGGGCAGCACGGTTCATGGAACCGCAAGCCGTTTGCCGGCTACAAGCTCATCTTCGTGCCCTTCACCGACGGCAAGCCGAGCGGGCCGCCGCAGGACGTGCTGACCGGTTTCCTCAGCAAGGACGGGCACGCTTACGGCCGGCCGGTCGGGGTGGCGGTCGACCAGCAGGGCGCGATCCTGGTGGCGGACGATGTGGGCAATGCCGTGTGGCGGATCACGCCGGCGGCGAAGAAGTAGCCGGCAAATGGGGCTCCCGCCTCCGCGGGAGCGACGCGCGTCGATAACGCTTACAATCGCAGCTTGTCGTTTAATCAAAGGAACATAATGCGCATTCTGCACACCATGCTGCGGGTCGGCGACCTGCAGCGCTCGATCGATTTCTACACCAAGGTGCTCGGCATGAAGCTGCTGCGCACCAGCGACAATCCCGAGTACAAGTACACGCTGGCCTTCGTCGGCTACGGCAACAATCCCGACCACGCTGAACTGGAGCTGACCTACAACTACGGCGTCGACAGCTACGACATCGGCACCGCCTACGGCCACCTCGCGCTGTCGGCCGAGGACATCTATGCCGTCTGCGATGAAGTGCGCGCCAAGGGCGGCAACATCACGCGCGAGCCGGGCCCGGTCAAGGGCGGCACCACCGTGATCGCCTTCATCACCGACCCGGACGGCTACAAGGTCGAGCTGATCCAGCGGAAGGACAGCGAAGGCGGCGCCGGGCTGAAGAATTGAAACGTCGTCCCCGCGCAGGCGGGGACGACGCTAAAAAACGGCGCCACGAGGCGCCGTTTGGTTTGCGTGCGATGCAGCTCAGTTCTTCAGCAGCGCATTCACCGCCACCAGGTCCTGCTCGCTCAAGGTGCCGGCCGCCGCCTTCAGGCGCAGGCCGTTCATGATGGTGTTGTAGCGCGCCTTGGCCAGGTCGGTCTGGGTCTGGAACAGCTGCTTCTGCGCGTTCAGCACGTCGATGTTGATGCGCACGCCGACCTGGTAGCCCAGCTTGTTCGATTCCAGCGCCGACTGGCTCGATACTTCCGCCGCTTCCAGCGCCTTCACCTGCGCCAGGCCGCTGTTCACGCCGAGGTAGGCCTGGCGGGCCTGCAGCGCCGCGTTGCGCTTGGTCGCTTCGAGGTCGTTGCGGGCCTTGTCTTCCAGCGCGATCGATTCACGCACGCGCGAGTTGACGGCGAAGCCGCTGAACAGCGGCACGCTCCACTGCACGCCGATCTGGTTCGAGCTGTTGCGGCCCGACACGTTCTGCACCTGGCCGTCGGTGCGGGTATGGGTCGAGCTGGCGGTCAGGTCCAGCGTCGGGTAGTGGCCGGCGCGCTGGCGGCCGATCTCGTGCCTGGCGCTTTCCAGCGTCAGCTGCTGCACCTGCACCAGCGGATTCTGGTTCTCGGCCGAGCTGATCCAGTTGTCGATGGCCAGCGGCTGCGGCGCGTTGATGGACACGCCCGGCTTCAGCTTGGCCAGGTCGCCCGGCACCGTGCCGATGATGGCCTGCAGCGCATTGCGCTTGTTGTCCAGGTCGTTGATGGCGGCCAGTTCCTGCGCCACCGTCAGGTCGTAGGCGGCCTGGGCTTCGTGGGTGTCGGTGATGGTCTGGGTGCCGACTTCGAAGTTGCGCTTGGCCGATGCCAGCTGCTCGGCCACGGCGGCCTTCTGGGCGCGGGTCGACTCCAGCGTGTCCTGCGCGCCCAGCACGTCGAAATAGGCCTGCGCGACGCGGGTCACGAGGTCTTCGCGGGCCTGGGCGAAATTGGCTTCGGCGATGGCGCTGGCCAGCTTGCCCTGTTCGTAGGACTCGAGACGGTCCCAGCGGAACAGCGGCTGGGTCAGCGACACCTGGTACTGGTTGATGCGCTGGTTGGAGCCGCCCGACGGCAGGTTGAACGGCGCGCTGCTGGCGTCGTTCTTGATGTTGTAGCCGGTGGCGCTGACGGTCGGCAGCAATCCAGCACGCCCCTGCGTGGTCTTTTCCCGACCAGCCGTCACGGCCGCGCGCGCGCTGGCGAAGGTCGCGTCGTTGGCCAGCGCCTGCTGGTACACCTGGACCAGGTCGACCGCGTGTGCGTCCAGCGTCAGGAAGGCGCTGGCCAGCAGCACGGCGATAAGGGGTTTCTGCATTGCTCTCTCCATCGGAGTCATCAAAGTTATGGAAACAGGTCAGTACTTCGCCATCGAAGGATCGACCTGCAAGGCCCAGGCGTGTATCCCGCCCGTCAGATTCGTGATGTTGCCAAAGCCGTTGCGCTCAAGGAAAGCCGCAACCTGCATGCTGCGCGCGCCGTGGTGGCAGATGCAGACGATCGGCGTCTCGTCTTCCAGCTCGCCGACCCGGATCGGCACCAGGTGCATCGGGATCTGGGTCGAACCCTCGATGTGGCAGGTCTCGAATTCCCAGTTCTCGCGCACGTCCAGCAGCAGCGGGCGCGGTCGCGCCGGGTCGGCCAGCCAGGCGGCCAACTCGGGAGCGGTAATGTGCTGCATCCTCGTCCGTCCTCAGAAGTGGAAGTGCGAGGCCACCGGCGCGCCGGCCAGCGGCTTGACATTGGTCTCGAACACCGGGACCGTGTCGTATGCCGTGTCCGACACGCGGGTGATAACGTTGCACGACATCACCGGCGCCTCGCCGATGATGGCGGCGATGCGGCCGCCCACCTTCAGCTGCTTGAGGAAGGCGTCCGGCAGCGACGGCAGCGAGCCGGTAATGACGATCACGTCGTAGGGCGCGTGCGCCGGCCAGCCTTCGGCGGCGCTGCCCTGCTCCACCGTCACATTGCTGATGCCGGCTTTCGCCAGATTCTTCGAGGCCAGTTCCTTCAGTTCCGGCGACAGCTCGACCGCGGTCACGTGGCGGCCCTTGTAGGCCAGCAGCGCGGCCAGGTAGCCGGCGCCGGCGCCCACCAGCAGCACGTCCTCGTGCTTCTTCAGCTCGATTTCCTGCAGGATGCGCGCTTCGATCTTGGGCGCGAGCATGGACTCGCCGCCCGGCAGCGGGATCTCGACGTCGGCGAAGGCCAGGTTGGCGTAGGCCGGCGGCACGAACTGTTCACGCTTGACCACATGCAGCAGGTCGAGCACGTCCTGGTCCAGCACGTTCCAGGGACGGATCTGCTGTTCGATCATGTTGAAGCGGGCTTGTTCGATATTCATCTTAATACTCGGCGGAAAAAGAAATAATCCGATATTTTATCGTTGAACGGCCTCAGGACGCACATCTTAGCGATGAGCGTCCTTGAAAAACCGGAAATTGCGACAGGTTGCAGTTTGGAGGGGATGAACGCCCGGTTTCGCGCGCTGGCGCGCCGGGCTTCAGGGGCGCGCGGCGCTGCCCGCCGGCAGCAGGCCGTACAGGGCCATGTCGAGGAAAGTGTCGAGGAAGGCGGCCGGATTGAGCTCGCCGCGGTCGCAGGGCGCGACCGAATGCTTCCAGGTGATCAGGGTCAGCATGGGCGCGACCATCACCTGGGTCGCCTGCACCACGTCCACCGCGCGGAACTCGGCGCGCGCGATGCCGCGCTCGAGCAGGCTGCGGATCAGCTGGGTGCCGCGGGTCACCACTTCATCCTGGTAGAACTGGGCCAGCTCGGGGAAATTGCCGGCTTCGGCCATCACCAGCTTGACGATGCCGGAGGCCTTGGTGTCGCCGATGCGGGCCCACCACGACTTCATCACGCTGCGCAGCAGGTCGGCGCTGTGGCCCTCGAACTCGGCCACCGAGTGCTCGGCTTCGCCCAGCACCGGCACGATGCTGTTGCGCACCACCGCCTTGAACAGTTCTTCCTTGTTCTCGAAATACAGGTAGAGCGTGCCCTTGGACACCCCGGCGCAGCGCGCCACGTCTTCCAGCCGGGTCGAGGCGAAGCCACGCTCGACGAACAGGTCGAGGGCGGCGGCCAGCAATTCGTGGGGCCGCGCTTCCTTGCGCCGCTCCCAGCGCGGTTTGTTCTCAGTACATTGCATGATTGCTAATGAACGATGTCCAGCACCTAATATAGGGCTCGGCCATATGGACAGTCAACCGTGGCGCATATGCCGATTTTCGCAAATCCAACAAATTTAATATTTTATTGACAGAAACGATTTCAAACGGGAAAATCGGTGCATCCCTCATATTTACTCACCAACATTCATGCTGAAAGAGCAACCCGACGTGTGCACCACCCAGGAAGCGGCGGCCATCCTCGGCATTTCCGTGACCTCGGTGCAAAAGCTGGTGGAAGGCGGCGAAATCGCGGCCTGGAAAACGCCAGGCGGCCACCGCCGCATCCCGCGCGCCTCGCTGCTGGCCTATAAATCGATCAGCGGCACCCCGCGCACCGATGGCGCCCTGCCCGCCCGCGCCTCGCTGCTGGTGGTCGAGGACGAGGAAATGCAGCGCGCCGTGTTCGCGGCCCAGTTCAAGAAGTGGGAGCTGCCGATCGACGCCACCCTGTGCGCCAGCGGCTACGAGGCGCTGATCGAGATCGGCGTGCGCCCGCCCGACATCCTGTTCCTCGACATCGCGATGAAGGGCATCGACGGCTACGAAGTGATGGAGACCGTGCTCAACCGCCCGAACCTGCGCGACGTCAACATCGCCATCATCTCCGGCATGGCGCGCGAAGACCTGGATGCGCGCGGCGGCGTGCCGCCCGGCGTGGCCTTCTTCCCCAAGCCCGTGCGCTATGAAGAGCTGCGCGGCTTCGTCACCGCCTGCTGCATGCGCAAGCAGCGCCTCGCCCTCGCCTGAGCCCACCCGCCATGTCCGCCCGCCCTCCCTTCACCCAGCGCCTGCGCGCCTCGGCCGCGCCGCTCCTGCTGTGCGGCTTCGCGCTGGCGCTGGTGGCGGGCTTGTGGCAGGCCACCCTCAACCGCATCGAGGAAGGGCGCGCCAACCTGCTCAGCAGCGCCACCGCCGATGCGGCCAGCCTGGCGCGCCTGCTGGACGAGCATTCGCTGCGCACCATCCAGGCGGCCGACCAGGCGGTGCGCTTCGTGCGCGCAGGCTACATCGAGCACGGCAACAAGCTGAACCTGGCGCGGATGGTGTCGCGCGGCCTGGTGCTGGACGACGTCGTCACCCTGTACACGGTGGCCGACGCCGACGGCAATGTGGTGCTGTCGAGCCAGCAGTTCACGCCGACCAGCGTGGCCGACCGCGAGCACTTCCAGCACGTGCGCGACCATACGGACGACCGGCTGTACGTGAGCAAGCCGGTGCTCGGGCGCGTGTCGCAGAAATGGGCGATCCAGCTGGCGCGCCGCATCGACGGCCCCGACCACAGCTTCGCCGGCGAGGTGGTGGTGTCGATGGACCCGTTCTACTTCACCCGCCTGTATGAGTCGGCGCGCGTCGGCGAGCACAGCACCATCACCCTGGTCGGCGACGACGGCATCGTGCGCGCACGCCGCACCGGCAGCAAGAACGAGATCGGGCTGGACGCGTCGGACACGCCGATGTTCAAGACGGTGACCTCGGTCGACGTCGGCACCATGCGGCGCGCCAGCGTGTTCGACGGCCGCGAGCGCATCTACGCGTTCCGCCGCATCGCCGACTATCCGCTGCACGTGGTGGTCGGCATCGACACCGCCGACGTGCTCGGCGTCTACGAGCCGATCAAGGACAAGATGATCCAGCAGGCGGTACTGGTGACGGCCGCGATCGCCGGCTTCACGGTACTGCTCCTGCTGCTGATCCGGCGCCTGGTGAAGAGCCGCATGCAGGCGCTGTCGGCCAGCGCCGCCAAGACCCAGTTCCTGTCGAATATGTCGCACGAGCTGCGCACCCCGCTCAACGGCATCCTCGGCTACGCCGAACTGCTGCGCGACGACCTGCCGCCGGGCGAGTCGCGCGAGTTCGCCCAGATCATCCACGACAGCGGCGTGCACCTGCTGGCCCTGGTCAACCAGATCCTGCAGCTGAACAAGATCGAATCGGGCAAGGAACGCCTGGCCTTCGACAGCGTCGGCCTGCGCGCCGTGCTCGACCAGGTGGTCGGCGCGCACGGCAGCAGCGCGCGCGCCAAGGGCCTGGCGCTGGAGGCCGACATCGCCGCCGGCGCGCCGGAGCGCATCGTCTGCGACCGCGTCAAGCTGATGCAGGTACTGAACAACTTGCTGCACAACGCCATCAAGTTCACCGAACAGGGCGGGATCCGGGTGTCGCTCGCGGCCCACCCGCGCGGCGTGCGCTTCGCCGTCAGCGACAGCGGCCCCGGCATCTCGCCGCAGGTGCAGGCGATGGTGTTCGAAAAATTCTTCCAGATCGACACGCCCAGCGGCCACCACACCGACGGCACCGGCCTCGGCCTGTCGCTGGTGCGCGAGCTGGTCGAGCTGATGCGCGGCGAAGTCACGCTGCAATCGACGCCGGGCGCCGGCACCACCTTCAGCTTCACCCTGCCCCTGGGGCGCGCGGAGGATCACGCATGAACATGAACCCGATCCTGGTGGTCGAGGACAACCAGATGAACCAGACCCTGCTGGTACGCCAGTTGGCCCGCCTCGGCCTGTCCGACGTGGTGGTGGTGGGCGACGGCGAACAGGCCCTGGCCTGGCTCGCGCAGCACCGCTGCCGGCTGGTGCTGACCGACTGCCAGATGCCGGTGATGGACGGCTACGCGCTGACCCGCGGCATCCGCGAACGCGAGCGCCACAGCGGCTGCCACACGCCGGTGATCGCGCTGTCGGCCGGCGTGATGGACGACGACCGCGTGCGCTGCTTCGAGGCCGGCATGGACGACCACGTGGCCAAGCCGACCCAGCTGGCGACGCTGGAGCGGGCGCTGCGCCCGTGGCTGGGGCCACTGCCGGCGGCGCCGCGCGCGGGAGGGACGGCATGAGCCTGGCCTACCATCACATCGACCCGGCCGTGCTGATGAACGCCGCCGGCGACGACGAAGCCGGCTTCGCCGAGCTGCTGGCGATGTTCGTGCGCATCGTGCCGGACATGGCGCGCCAGCTGCAGGATGCCGTCGGCCACGACCGCCGCGACGACATCGCGCAGCATGCGCACAGCCTGAAAAGCTGCATGTCGCTGATCGGCGCCGTCGACTGCAGTGCCGGGCTGGAGCGGCTGGAGCGCGCGGCCCGCACCGGCGCGCCCGACTGCGGCGCCGGTTTCGACCAGCTGTATGAACTGATCCTCGCAGTGCTTGCCGAAGCGCTTGGCTGTCACGCCGCAACGACAAGAATCCCCGGAACCGCAACACCTGACATCGTTTGAGAATTAAAGGAGCGAGACATGAACGCCAACTACCACCAGCGCCTGTCGACCCGCGAAGTCCCGGTCGAATACACTTTCTCGCCCAGCAATCCGCCGGGCTGGATCGACCGCCTGCGCGAGATGAAGCAGCTGCGCAGCGACGCCCAGCTGTGCCGCGTGCTGCAGGTGCCGCCGCCGATGATCAGCAAGATCCGCACGGGCCGCATCAGCGTCAGCGCCGGGCTGATGATCCGCATCCATGAGGTGTTCCAGCTGCCGATCTCGGAGCTGCGCCGCATGATGTCGGAACAGTGAGCCAGGCCGGCTTGAACGCTTGACCCGCATGGGCCCCGGCGCGCCCGGGACCCGTGCCGCCTTTGCCGCAGCGGCAAACGGTGCCAGGCGCGCCCGGGGCGCGCAGGACCGCCATGCCGTGGACGGTAAATCGATACAGGCCGTGCCGGATCAGGCGGCCGGCACGGCGGGCTGCTCCGCCTCTTGCGCGTCGAGCCCGAAGGACATCCAGTCCGCGCCGAACAGCTCCGCCGGATGCTGGGTCCGGTCCGAGCCGTTACCGCAGGCCATCTGATCGACCGGACAATATTGATCGCAGCCCCAGCAGATCTTCTCGGGCTTGGCTGGATAGATGGGAAATTTCTTGGCCATGTGCTTCCTCACGCGGCCCGCCGTCGAAAAGGGGCGACGCGCGGCGCCACGGCCGCTATCATGACGGGCTGTCCGAACCATGCTACGCCCGGCCCCGCCTGCCATCCATAAACTGTTTCAAGAAAATGCCTGACCAGACCTTCGCCTGCCGGGACGGCTGCGGCGCCTGCTGCACCGCGCCCTCGATCAGCTCGCCGATTCCCGGCATGCCCGACGGCAAGCCGGCGGGCGTGCGCTGCGTCCAGCTCGACAAGGACGAGCGCTGCCGCATCTTCGGCCAACCCGAGCGGCCGGCGGTGTGTGCCGGCTTGCAGCCGTCGGCCGAGATGTGCGGCACGTCGCGCCAGCAGGCGATGTTCTATTTGCTGGAACTGGAAAAGTTCACTGCGCCGTAGCGGAACCTGACCCGGCTCACGCGCAGCGCCCATCCGATATCATTCTGTCAGCGCCGCCGCGCGACCCATCAATTTTTCCCCACTGTTGCTGCCGGCTTACCGGGCGGCACTGTGCTCGTGGTAAGCTTCGACCCCGCGGTTCCTTGCTCAACCACACTTACATTCCCACGTTCCCACATCCGATATGGACATCCTTCTTGCGCTCAAGGCGCTCATCATGGGCCTGGTCGAGGGCTTCACCGAATTCCTCCCGATTTCGTCGACCGGCCACCTGATCCTGGCCGGCAGCCTGCTCAATTTCACCGATGAGCGCGCCAAAGTGTTCGACATCGCGATCCAGGCTGGCGCGATCCTCGCCGTGATGTGGGAATTCCGCGCGCGCATCGGCGCCGCCGTGGCCGGCCTGGCGACCGACCGCAAGCAGCAGAAGTTCGCGCTCAATATCGTGGTCGCCTTCCTGCCGGCAGCCGTGCTCGGCGTGCTGTTTAGCAAGAAGATCAAGGAACACCTGTTCGCGCCGGTGCCGGTGGCGCTGGCCTTCATCATCGGCGCCCTCGTGATCCTGTGGGCCGAGCGCCGCCACCGCACCCTGCCGAGCTCGCACCGCGTGGAAACCGTGGACGACATGACCGTGGCCGACGCGCTCAAGATCGGCTGCGCCCAGGCCTTCGCCCTGATCCCCGGCACCAGCCGCTCGGGCGCGACCATCATCGGCGGCATGCTGTTCGGCCTGTCGCGCAAGGCGGCCACCGAGTTCTCCTTCTTCCTCGCGATCCCGACGCTGCTGGGCGCCACCGTGTACTCGGTGTACAAGGAGCGCGCCTCGCTGTCGGCGGCCGACATCCCGCTGTTCGCGGTCGGCGGCATCGCCGCGTTCGTGTCCGCCTTCCTGTGCGTGCGCTGGCTCCTGCGCTACATCAGCTCGCACAACTTTACCCCGTTCGCCTGGTACCGTATTGTGTTCGGCATCGTCATCCTCACCACTGCCCATTTCGGCTGGGTGCTCTGGACGGAATAAGCCAAGGTCGTAAAAGATGAGTGATATCGGCGCGCGCGCGCTCCATGTGCTGCAAACGGTGTTCGGCTACCCGGCATTCCGCGGGCACCAGGCTGACATCATCGAGCACGTGGCCGCCGGCGGCGACGCGCTGGTGCTCATGCCCACCGGCGGCGGCAAGTCGCTGTGCTACCAGATCCCGGCCCTGCTGCGCGACGGTGTGGCGGTGGTGGTGTCGCCGCTGATCGCCTTGATGCAGGACCAGGTGGACGCGCTGGCCGAAGTCGGCGTGCGCGCCGCCTTCCTCAACTCCACCCAGACCTTCGACGACACCCTGCGCATCGAGCGCCAGGTGCGTACCGGCGACATCGACGTCGTCTACGTCGCGCCGGAGCGCCTGATGACGCAGCGCTGCCTCGACCTGCTCGGGGATTCGCCGATCTCGCTGTTCGCGATCGACGAAGCGCATTGCGTGTCGCAATGGGGCCACGATTTCCGGCCCGAGTACATCCGCCTGTCGATCCTGCACGAGCGCTTCCCGCAGGTGCCGCGCATCGCGCTGACCGCCACCGCCGACCAGCTCACGCGCGCCGAAATCGCGCAGCGCCTGCAGCTGGAAGAGGCGCGCCAGTTCGTGTCCTCGTTCGACCGGCCGAATATCCGCTACCAGATCGTCGAGAAGACCAATGGCCGCAAGCAGCTGCTGGACTTCATCACCACCGAGCACGCGGGCGATGCCGGCATCGTCTACTGCCTGTCGCGCAAAAAAGTGGAAGAGACGGCGGAATTTTTGGCCGAGCACGGGATCAAAGCCTTGGCCTACCATGCGGGCATGGAGCACACGCTGCGCGCGTCCAACCAGTCGCGCTTCCTGCGGGAAGACAATATCGTGATGGTGGCGACCATCGCCTTCGGCATGGGCATCGACAAGCCTGACGTGCGCTTCGTCTGCCACCTGGACCTGCCCAAGAGCATCGAAGGCTATTACCAGGAAACCGGCCGCGGCGGGCGCGACGGCTTGCCGGCCTCGGCGTGGATGGCCTATGGCTTGCAGGACGTGGTGCTGCAGCGGCGCATGATCGACGAATCGGAGGCCGACGACAATTTCAAGCGCGTGCTGTCATCCAAGCTGGACGCGATGCTGGGCCTGTGCGAAACGCTGTCCTGCCGGCGCATGCGCCTGCTCGACTATTTCGGCGAAGCGGCCGGCCCCTGCGGCAATTGCGATACCTGCCTGATGCCGCCGGTGTCCTTCGACGGCACCGTGCCCGTGCAAAAGCTGCTGTCGACCATCTACCGCGTCGATCAGCGCTTTGCCGCCGGCCACGTGATCGACGTGCTGCGCGGCGCCGACAGCGAGCGCATCGTGCAATGGCACCACGACAAGCTGTCCGTGTTCGGCGTCGGCGGCGACCGCAGCGAGCAGGAATGGCGCGCCATCGTGCGCCAGGCCATCGCACTGGGGCTGGTGACGGTCGACCATGAACAGTTCAGTTCGCTCAAGCTGACGGAGGCGGCGCGCCCTGTGCTCAGGGGCGAGAAGAAGGTGCAGCTGCGCCAGTACCAGAAGCCGGTCAAGCAGAAGCGGACGGCGGCGCCCAAGGGGTATGCCGAGCTGGAGCTTTCAAGCGCCGAGCAGGCCATCTTCGACAAGCTGCGCTGGTGGCGCGTGGAAACGGCCCGCGCGCACGGCGTCCCGGCCTATGTGGTGTTCCAGGACGCCACCCTGCGCGAGATCGCCAAGGTCAAGCCGGGCTCGCTGGACGAGCTGCGCGGGGTGTCCGGCGTCGGCGAGAAGAAGCTGGCGTCCTACGGCGACGAGATCGTCGCCCTGATCGCCGAGCTGGCCTGATTCATTCCCGGAACAGGTGGGCGAAGCTGCGGCTCACCGTCAGCTTTTCCGGACAGCCCCGTACCAGCACCTGCATGCGCTCGGCGTCCACGCGCTCGGCCGCCTCGATCGCGTTGGCGTTGACCACGGTGCCGCGGTGGATCTGCCAGAAGCAGTCGGGGTCCAGCCCGCTCAGCAAGTCTTTCAGCGGTATGCGCACCAGCGCCTCGTAGTCGCGCAGCACGACGCGCGTGTATTTGGCGTCCGACTGGAAGAACAGTACTTCCGACACGTCGATGACCCGGATCTGGCGGCCGACGCTGGCCTTGAGCCACTTCAACCGCTCGTGGCGGGTGCCGGGCAGCTTGGATTGCAGCTGATGCAGCAGCTCGCCGAGGTCGGATGGGCTCGCGCCGAGCTTGCTCCGCACGCGCGCCACCGCCCGTTCCAGCCGCTCCGGCTGCACCGGCTTGAGCAGGTAGTCCACGGCGCCGGCGTCGAAGGCGTCGACCGCGTACTGGTCGTAGGCCGTCACGAACACGACGTGCGCCTGCTGGCCGATGCGCGCGGCCACTTCCAGTCCGGACAGGCCGGGCATGCGGATGTCGAGGAAGGCCACCTGCGGTTCGTGCTCGAGGAAGCCGTCCCAGGCGTCGTTGCCATTTTCCGCGACCAGCACCACTTCGGCGTCGGGCCAGGCCTGCGCCAGCTGCTCGAGCAGGCGCTCGCGCATCAGCGGTTCGTCTTCGGCGATCAGGATTTTGCTTGCCATTGCAGCGGGAGAGTGAGGTCGGCGGACACGCCGGGATCGGCATCGCGCAGCGCCAGCCCGGCGGCGGCGCCGTAGGCCAGCTGGATGCGGCGGCGCAAGTTGTCGAGGCCGGTTCCGGATTCGCTTCCCGCCTCCGCGCCCATGCCGACACCGCTGTCGCGCACGCGCAGCAGCACCGCGCCATGTTCCACGGCGGCCGACACGGTCACTTCGCCGCCGCGCAGCGCCGGCTCGATGCCGTGCTTGATGGCGTTCTCGACCAGGGTCAGCAGGATCATGCTGGGGACCTGCATGGCCGCCAGTTCGGGCTCCAGCGCCAGCGAAAAACGCAGCCGCTGTCCCAGGCGAAATTGCATCACCTGCAGGTAAGACTCGACGAGGCCAAATTCCGTGTCCAGCCGCACCTGTTCGGTGCGCATTTCGCCGAGGCTGGCGCGCAGGAAGGCGATCAGGTGGGCGGTAAGTTCGGCCGCGCGCGGCGCGCCGTGCTGGGCCAGCTGCTGCACCGCGCCCAGGGTGTTGAACAGGAAGTGCGGCTCGATCTGGGCCCGTAGCAGGCGCAGCTGCGATTCGGCCAGTTCGCGCGCCATGCGGTCGCGCTCGGCGTCCTGCTGGAGCTGGGCGGTCAGCGCTTCGTGCTGGCGGTTGCGGTAGATGGTGATCGCCACCAGCGGCACGCCCATCAGCAAGGCCACCACGAGATCAATTGCCAGAACCTGCGGCAATTTCTGCATGACGAGGGCCGGGGTCTGTTCGCGGATCCACAACATATTGCCGGAGGCGGCGACGGCCGCGAACAAGGTGTACAGCACGACCGAGAGCATCATCCGGAATTTGCGACGCACCAGCCTGCGGTAATTGAACCAGGCGCTGCCCAGGACGAAGGTCAGGGCGATGCCGAGCAGGTTGGCGACAAGCAGCGCCTTGCCCCATCCCAGCGTGGGCGAGACCATATGCAGCACTGCGCCAAACAGGGAATACACGCCGAACATCAGTCCCGTGGCAAGCCAGCCGCGCCAACCTTTGAAGGCGATGAAGAAACGGCGCAGCTGCTCGCGCTCCACCGGCGAACGCCCGGCGAGTTTCTGGTAGACGAGACGGCGATAGCCGGGCGCCTGCGCAATCAGCTCAGGCCGGTCGAGGACCGCGATCTGTTCGTCTTCCCACTTGCCGTACCAATCCGCGATCCTGCGCCACATGATGCTCTCCCGTGATCGTTAAAGTTCTTTCAAGGAATGCAGTGTAGGGCCGGGTGCCCCGCGGCAGGAAGCGCCGGGCGACGAGCGACGAATCCAGGGGCATGAAATACGAACGCCGGCATGGGCCGGCGCCGGTGCTTATCTTTTCGTGAAAACCAGGTCCCACACGCCGTGGCCCAGCTTCAGCCCGCGGTTCTCGAACTTGGTCAGCGGGCGGTAGGACGGTTTCTCGGCATAGGCCTCGGCCGTATTTTGCAGGGCCGGCTCGGCGCCCAGCACTTCCAGCATCTGCACCGCGTAGTCTTCCCAGTCGGTGGCGCAATGGAGGTAGCCGCCGGGCGCAAGTTTCTCGCACAGTGCCTTGACGAAGGGCGGCTGGATCAGGCGGCGCTTGTTGTGGCGCGCCTTGTGCCATGGGTCCGGGAAGAAGATGTGGAC
>JAEWEK010000414.1 GCA_023389425.1 Pseudomonadota bacterium
CTGCAAGCCCGCGTGGCGCTCGGCGAATCCTTGTTGGCCATGAACCGGGGCGTGCCGAGCGGCCGCTTTCTTGCGGGCGCATACTGGCGGCGGCGCGGCGGCCTGCCGCCGGGCTTTCCGCAATCGGCCGATCCGGCCGGCGACAACTGCGGCTTGCTGTGGATTTCGCCAGTGCTACCGATGCGCGGCGCCGACCTGCTCGCCGTCCATGCGCTGGCGGAACCGGTATTCCGGCGCTACCGCTTCGACCTGTTTGCCACCTTCAGCATGGTGACCGAACGCGCCCTGGGCGGCGTACTGACCGTCGCCTACGACAAGGACGATCCGAACGAAGTGGCACGGGCACATGCATGCTACAAGGAAGTGTTCGCGCGGATGATGGGCGCCGGCTATGTTCCCTATCGGGTGGGGAACCACTCGATGGCCGACCTCGATCCCGGCGGCGACAGCTACTGGAAGACGGTGGCGAAGATCAAGGCGGCGCTCGATCCGGCCGGTGTGATATCTCCAGGCAGGTATGAGCCGGCGCGTGCCTAGCCGGGAAACGTACGCTCGCGCACCGACCATGCCGCGACGTGCCGCATACGATGCACTTTTCGCCCCTAGGAGGATGAAGCATGACCGATTCCGCCCATGTTGCCGAGCTGGCCGACCGTATCCGGCCGGTTCGCTTCGCCATGTTCACCACGGTCGATGCCCATGGCCACCTCATCAGCCAGCCGATGACGGTACAACAGACCGACGAGCGCGGCATCTGGTTCTACACGTCCACCCTGAGCGAGCTGTGGGAGAACATCGCCGCGACGCCGCAGGTCAACCTCAGCTTCACCGAGCCCGACGACAATCTGTTCGTGTCGGTCAGCGGCCAGGCCTTCCGGGTCGTAGACCGGCAGCTGGTCCATGATATGTGGAACGCGATGGTGCAAGCCTGGTTCCCGGCCGGCCCGGAGGATGAACACGCGGTGCTGGTCCGGGTCGAACCGCATGCCGCCGAGTACTGGGATTCCGACGAAAGCAAAATGGTCCGGCTGTTCCATTACGCCAAGGCAGCGATGACTGGCGAGCGGCCCGAGATCGAACCGGGCGCGCACGGGAAGATTTCGCTCTAGGCGCGCCGGCGCCGTCCTTAGCTTGCGGAAAATCCAGCGGCTGGGTAGAGTGTTCGCTTCGTATCCCCAGGAGCGAATGATGATGCTGGAAAGGCAGGGTAGGGCGCGATGACAGCGCTGGAAATCGCGGCCAACGCCTTTACCGCGCTCGCTATCGTGCTCGCAGGGCGCAACAGCATGCACACCTGGTGGACCGGGATCGTCGGCTGCGCCCTGTTCGCCATCGTGTTCGCTACCAGCAAACTGTACGCGGATGTGGTGCTGCAGGTCTTCTTCATCGTCACCGGCATCATCGGATGGTGGAAATGGCTGCGCGGCGGCGATGCCGGCGCCAGTTTGCCGGTGACGCATGCGAGCCTCGCGAGCATCCTGTGGACGGTTCCCGTCGGCCTTATCGCCACCGCATGCTACGCGGCGCTGCTCCACCACTATACCGATGCCTACGCGCCGCTGTTCGATTCGGCGGTGCTCGTGTTCAGCATCATCGGACAGGTCATGATGATGCAGCGCCGCGTCGAGAACTGGGCATTCTGGGTACTGGTCAACACGATCGCGGCACCGCTGTACTTCAGCCGCGGCCTGCAGTTGACCGCCTTGCTCTACGCCGGATTCTGGGTCAATGCGATCGTGTCGTGGGTGGCCTGGCGCCGCCTGGCAGCAACGTCCTCCACAAGCGAAGCGGCGCTGGAAGCATGCTGACCGGACAGGGCGAGGCAGCCCTGCGGCACGCTTCTCCGGCAGCCGCCGCTACGCTTCATTGGCGGCGCCGAACACCCGCTTCGAGATCATCGGCATTCTGGTTTGCTCCGGTTTCCGGCGTTCCCAAGCCAGTGCCGGTGCCACCGGCCTGTTCGCCGCGCGTATCCTGGTAGCCGCGCGCCCCCGAGTCCGCCATCTCTTCCTTGCCCCGGCGAACCTTCTCGGCGCCGGACTGCGCCGATTGACCTGGAGGCAGCAGCGTACCGGCGTCGTCGCCGGTCATGCCGCTGCCGCCGCTGCCGCCGGTTTCCGCCATCGTTTCATGCGTCAACGTCGAACCCGCTTCGCCGCTGGTACGCCGCCCGATGCCGAGCGTCGGCGCAGTCGCGCCATGTCCACCTTGTCCTTGATGACTTTTCATTTCGCCTCCTGCGTTTGACCCCGATTATGCGCCCGCAGGCGATGATTGAACGCCTTGCACGACGCTTGGACGGCTTGAATCGTGCGGAGGGTTCCCATTCTCCTGTGCTACGGTCGCCACATGAACAAATGGAATCACCTCAAACGCGCCTGCCTGCTGCTCGCCACCGCGATGGCGCTACCGCTTGCCGCAGCCGCGGCCGAGCCGCGCTGCCCGGCGGGCCAGGTACCGGCGGTCGCGGAGGCGCCAGCGCACGCAGGCAAGGACGCAAGCGCGTCGGGAATGCCGCGCGTTCGCGTAGTCCGTCCCCGCTGCATTCCGGCCGCGCCCGCCAAACCTTGCGATGGCGACTGCGGCTGCGACGCCGCACACGCAAGGGCGGCCAATCCACCGCCATCGCGCCAGTCCGAGGCGGCTTTCGGCGAAGTCCCCGTTGCCGCACTGGTGCCGCCATCGATGCCTTATCCGGATCAGGTACCGGCCGGATCGCCCAAGGGCGGCACCAGCAGCAAGCCAGGCTGCACAGCCCGTCCAGCGTCGCAAGCGCCTGGCGCAGCTTTCATATCGCAGGGCCAGCCCCCTCAACGGGTTGCCCCGGCCTAGGAGCATATCGATGACCAGCAATCCCTACGAATCATGTATTGAAGCATGCAACGATTGCGCCCAAGCTTGCGACACCTGTGCCGCAGCCTGCCTGCGCGAGCAGGACGTCAAGGCAATGGCGCGCTGCATCGGCCTTGATATCGATTGCGCACAACTTTGCCGCCTGGCTGCCGCTGCGATGATCCGCGAGAGCGAGGCCGCCGAAGCGATCTGCGATGCCTGCGCGGCCGTTTGCGACTTATGCGCCGACGAATGCGCGACGCATCCAATGCAGCATTGCCAGGACTGCGCAAGGGCCTGCCGCCGCTGCGCCGCCGAGTGCCGCAACATGAGCGGTCCGGGCGCAGGGCAAGGCCGCACGCCCGCCAGCGCGCATTGACGGCGGACCGGACAGTGACCTCAAGCGTGGGTCACTGGAAGCTACAGTCCTCCCTCGTGCACCACGGCTGCGGACAGGGCCTTGCGCAAACCGTCCGCCTGAGCATTGCTCACCGTGCCGGACAACACATCCTGCGCTGATACAGCTTTGCCGTAGTACGCCTGGTTGGCCCTGCGGTTGAAATGCACGTCGTTAATGGCGAGAGTCGCTACGTTGCCGAAAAGTCCTTCGGAGCCGCTCCAGGCGACGATATCGCT
Organism: Pseudomonadota bacterium; assembly: GCA_023389425.1. Classification (GTDB taxonomy): domain Bacteria; phylum Pseudomonadota; class Gammaproteobacteria; order Burkholderiales; family Burkholderiaceae_D; genus Telluria. The sequence goes on from JAEWEK010000414.1 coordinate 3,469, forward strand.
GGCGCCTGCCTCGCCCGCCTTGTCGCGGCTCCACTTGGCGACCGTGAACCCGGCATCCGCGCTCAGGTTGAAGCTGTTCTTTTCGCGAAAGCTACTATCTGCCTTGGTGTTGCGCATGATCAGCGTGACCGGACCGCCTTCGGCACCGGCCTGCAGGCCGATGCTGATGCCGCCCGTGTTGAAGAATGCCGGCTGGCTCCATGAGCCGTCCGGCATGTGCGCAAGGAAAACGCCCGCACCGCCGGACGCTCCCAGTCCGAGCGCGGCGCGCCCGTAGCGCGGCAGAATGTAGACGCCTTTCGACTGCGCGATCAGCTGGCTGAGGCCGGGATCGGCGGTCATGCGGCGTACGACGTCGGCCGCGGCGTCGATGTGCTTTTGCGCGGACGTCGCGCTGGCGCCGCCGGCGGTTTCCGCCGCCCTGGCGTCGGCCTGGGCGAGCGCCGGCGGAGCCGCCCCCGCGAGGGCCACAAGGAATATCGCGGACACGGCGGCCCGTAGACTGAAGAAATCGGCTTGCATGTTCTTGCTCCTCTTGTATGCAGCCTTGGCCGGGTTCGACACCGGACCCATGCCTCGACGGCGCGTCTCGCCGAGTCAGGCTACGAGAATAGAATGCCGAGACGCGGCACGGTTGATCCTGCTCAGGCGTGCGCGTGGCGCCGCGGCGCGCTTCGCCGCGAACCGCGCTGGCGCGCTGATAAACTTGGGATTTCGGTCCGGATTGCATCCATGGAATACCGCATCGCAGCCGCCGCCGTGCTGCTGCTTCACCTGGCTTTTATCGTGTTTGCCGTCGCCGGAGCGGCGCTGGCCTTGCGTTGGCGCTGGATGATTGCGCTTCACTTGCCGGCCGCCGCCTGGGGCTTCGTGGCCGAAGCCGGCGGCTTCACCTGCCCATTGACGTATCTGGAAAACGGGTTCCGCATCCGCGCCGGCGCAAGCGGCTACAACGAAGGATTCGTCGAGCACTATCTGCTGGCGACTATTTACCCGGCGAGCCTGACCCGCAACACACAATACGTCCTCGCGGCCATCGTCCTGTTGGCCAACGCATGCCTGTACGCGGCAGTGCTGCGGCGCGCGCGGCATTACACGGGCAGTTCCGAGGTGCCTCCGGCGGAAGAGCCGTAATTCTGCAGCTCGCCGAACGGCAGGCGCCGTTCGTTCAGCGCCGCGAGGATCGCGTGCAATTGTTCGTCGTTAGGCACGATATAGACCATCGCCTGGTCGATCTCATCATTCCAGCGGTGGCCGTAGGGCACGGCATCCTCGCGCATGATCTTGGCGACGAAGCTGCCATCGCGCAGCTCGCCGAACAGCGTGATCATGGGCGTGTCGGGCGTCGTGTTCTTGACGGTCATGCTCATCGTATCGCTCCTGTCTGGTGAAAGGCGGAAGCTCGTGCGCACATGCAATCGGCGCGCGGGCGCCGCATCCATCATTGCACTTCTCCGCCATGGATGGCGCTGGCTTGCCCGCAGTCACTTGCTTGCTGTTCCCGATGAACGCGTCAGGCGGGATGGCGTGGGGAGGGGAGGGCAAGATCGGGAAGGATGGCGCCGATCGCCTCCAGCGTCACGGGCTTGGTCAGGTGATGCTCGAAGCCGGCCTGCTTGCCCTGCTCGCGGTCGCGCGGCGCGCCCCAGCCGGTCAGCGCGACCAGGCGCAGGCGCGCCAGCGATGGATCGCCGCGCAGCGCCATCGCGACCTCGTAGCCGCTCATGTCCGGCAGGCCGATGTCGAGGAATGCGATGTCGGGCGACATGCGGGCCGCGAGTTCGATCGCCTCCCGTCCCGTGTGGGCCAGCACGACGGTGTGGCCTGCCATTTCCAGCAAGGTGCCCAACGTGAGGGCCGCGTCCTCGTTGTCGTCGAGGATCAACACCCGCATCAGCTTGCCCACGGCTGCGTTTGCCTCGGCGCCGGGTGCCGCTCCCGACAGCGTTTCCCAGTCCACCAGCGGCAGGCGGATCGTGAAGGTGCTGCCGAGGCCCGGCCCCGCGCTTTCCGCCGCCAGCGTGCCGCCATGCATGTGCACCAGCTGCCGCGCGATCGACAGGCCGACGCCGATCCCGCCCTTGCGCCGCTCGCGCGCCCCGGGCGCTTGCGAGAACAGGTCGAAGATGTGCGGCAACATGTCGCGTTCGATGCCGATGCCGCTGTCCGTCACCCGGATAAGCGCCTCATCGTTCTCGCGCTGCGCGCAGATGCCGACGACGCCACCGTCCGGCGTGTACTTCGCGCCATTGTTCAGGAGATTGCCGACGACCTGGGCGAGCCGGACCAGGTCGCCATTGACCAGCAAGGGCTCGGACGGCAGGGCCACCTCCAGCCGGTGGCCGGAGGCTTCGATGTGCGGGCGGCTGGCCTCGAGCGCGCTTTCTATGACGTCGCGCAAGGGCACGGCCGCTAGTTGGAGGTCGAGCTTGCCGGAACTGATGCGCGACACGTCCAGCAGGTCGTCGATCAGGCGGACCAGGTGCGCCAATTGCCGGCTCATGATCTCGCGCGTGCGCAGCAGCGGTGGCGGAAATGCCGGATTCAGCTTCATCAGCTCGAGACCGGCCTGGATCGGCGCCAGCGGATTGCGCAGCTCGTGCGCGAGGGTGGCGATGAATTCGTCCTTGCGGCGATTGCCTTCCTTCAGTTCCTGCTCCAGATGCAGGCGCTGGTCGATGTCGGTGTTGGTGCCGAACCAGTGCCGCACCTTGCCGTCACCATCGCGGATCGGCAGCGCGCGCACCAGGAACCACTGGTAGCTGCCGTCGGCCGCGCGCAGCGGGAAGATGTCTTCCCACGCCGTGCCGGTGTCGACCGCGTGGCGCAAGCCGCTCTCGACGCGCTCGTGGTGCGCCGGGTGGCCGCTCGCCATGCGCCACTGGACGGCGTGCTCGGTCGCCTGCGCGAGGCCGGTGTATTGATACCAGCGCCGGTTGAACCACAGGAACTTGCCCTCCGGCGACAACGTCCACGCGTGCTGGCTCATGTGATCGGCGAGCATCTGGAACGCCTCGGTCTGCCGTATCACCGCCTCCTGGGCGCGACGCGAGGTCAGGAACAGCATCGCCAGCGTGGCGAGTGCCAGGCAGCAAGCCAGGGTGTTCGACCACAAGGCTTGCCTGGCCGCTTCCCGATGCTTGCGTTCGCTTGCGTCGAGTTGCCGCCGCTCCTCCGCGCGGAGGTTCATGAGGGCCACGCGTAGCGCGTCCATGATGCGCCTGCCGCGGTCTTCACGCATGGTCGACACGGCTTCATCGAGGCGGCCGAAGCGGCGCAGGTCGATGGTGGTCGCCATGTCCTCCAGCTTGGCATGGGCGAGCGCATCGACCCGCTGCAGCAGCTCGGATTCGATCGGGGTCGCGGGCGGCAGGGCACGGGTCGCCGCCAGCAGCTTGTCCACCGAAGGCCGGCGGATGATGGCCACGGGGCCGGTCCCGGTGGCGGCATGGTATGGCTCGAGAAAGGCCTCGTCGCCCGTGAGCAGGTAGCCGCGCTCGGCGGTTTCGGCGTTGGCCATGCTGGTTTCGATTTCCGTCAGGCCTGCCAGCACCTGGTTGGCGCGCATCACGGCATCGGCCGTCTGCTCCTGCGTCCGGGCGTTGACCAGCGCGATGACGCCGCTGGCGACAATCACCAGCACCGTGATCGTGTAGGCGGACGCGAGACTCCAACGTCGGCGCGCTAACGTCTGTTCGGTCGAAAGCATGACAAACCCCGGCTGGCATCCGCAGACCCGAGGGGGAAGTCTACTTGTTCCAGAAAAACTGCGTCACACGACGCGGCCGACATGCTCGATGTTCTACGTGCTGATTGCCGAGAAATTCAGGCGCCACGGTGCCGGCTGGCGCCAGCACCGTGGATGAGAAGAACTCACTGGCAGCCGGCAATCTTGAACGAGGCGATGCGCGTGCTCCAGTTGAAGGTGCCGTTGGCCTGCAGGTACTCGTTGGTGTACTAGAAAGTGCAGTCGTCGACCGGATCGAGCGCCATCGCCGAATAGTCGCCCCACCGCGTCAGCCCCGACAGCTGCGAGCCGGTGCCCTGGAGGATGACCGTCTCGTTCGACAGCGTGTTCAACGGATCGCTCGCAAGCCGGGTCGCATAGCGGATGCCGGGATGCAAAGTCGAGCTCGAGGTGCTGTAGCCGAGCGCGATATTGCCCATCTTGTCCATCGCGATACTGCCCATCCACCGGAACGTCGAATCCGGCGCGTACGTCGACTGCTGGTACACGGTCGGCACGCTGGCGGACAGCTTGCGCAGCTCATACCAGCGCACGGCGGCATAGGTGGTCTTGCGGGTCGCGCCCACCGCCACCGAATGATTCACGACCAGCGATTCGTAGCTGCCGAAATTGCGGTAAGCCAGGCGATACATCAGCCGGTCCGCCAGCGAGTCCAGTTGCTGCGAGGTGCCGAGCTGGGGCACGCAGGTACCGCCGCCGCAGGCCGCGTTGAAGCCCGTGACCGGCACTGCCACCGCCACGCTGAGCGTCGTGTTCGCCGGATGCGCCCAGTCGACGTGCATCTTCCAGAAATTCAGCGACGAGCTGCCTTTGTTCAACATGTAGTTCGGCGCGCCGGCGGGCGGCAAGGTCGCACCGTCGAGATCGGCGGGCAGCACGCCACCGTAGCTGGACGACAGCTGGAAGCACTGCTGGGTGGCGGCCGCGCCGCTCAACATGCTGGTGCGGTCGTACGCGCACAGCATCGCACCGGCGAACGAATTTCCCTTGAACATATTGAAGGTGATGTAGTAGGCGTCGGGCCAGACGCCCATCTTCGGGTAATCGGGGAAATTGGTGTACTGGAAGGCGTAGCGGTTCCACGCGCCCGTCGCGTCCGACGTCTGCGATACGGCGACGCACTGGTAGTACGGACCGCCGTTCGGCAGGGCGAACTGCGTCATGACCCAACGGTTGGCGATGCGGTCGTACTTCACGATCGGGTCACCGTCATTGCGCGTCTCGCAGGGACCGCCGAAGCCGGACCACAAGGTATTGCCGTGAACCGGGCCGTAGACCGCCTTGCCCGTGGCTTTGTCGAACACGGCGAACGCTTCGTTGACCCACTGGACGTATTGGGTCAGCCCGACCGCGCCGTTCGTGTCAGGCGGCGCCGAGTCCACCGTATAAGTTCCCTGCGGACCATTGAAACCATTGCCGACGCCATCGAAGCCCATGCCGGGGATGGTCGAGGCGCCGCCGGTCACCGGCCCATTCTGCGCGGCGGCGTCCTGCACGAAACCGGGTGCATCGATGTGCGGAATCTGCTTCCATTCCTTGACGTGACTGGCGCCGCCATAGTCATCCGGCTTGGGCATCACCCCGCGCAGGCTCGGCAGGTGATCGTGGGATACGGCCGCCGATACGTCGGCGCCGCCATTGGCCGCCGCGCTATCGCTGGCATGCGCAAGGAGGGGAAACAGGGATGCGGCGCAGGCCGCGAGCAACAAGGCGCGATCAGGAACGAAACGCATGAATGCCTCCATGGAGTATGGGAGTCAGACCGGAAGCCGGCGTCTCGCTGAACACTGCGGGAGGGAGGTCAAACGGTCTCCGCTGCCAAGCTTGCTGGGCCAGTGTAATTAAAAGAATATGAACGATGCATTACAGCGCGTTTAAAAAGCGGCCCCGTTGGATGCTGGTCACACGCGAAGGAGGGCGCAGATGCTGCTAAGAAACGGTTTCGCCTAGGCGGGCTGCCGCTGCGCCAGATAGTCCTGGTAAAACTGGACGAAGGAGCGGGCTTTCGGCGACACATGCCGCCCCGGCGGATACACCGCGAACAAGCCGCCGCGTGGCGGCTGCCATGTCGGGAGCAGATGGACCAGGCGGCCGGCTTCCAGCTCCGGCTCGCTGCTGAACTGGTCCAGCACGGTGATGCCGGCCCCGTTCAACACCAGCGCGCGCAGCGATGATGCCGAGTCGGCCTTCATCCTCGCCTTCAGGTGCAAGGTTTTCTCGGCGCCACGATTCGAAGTGAAGGTCCAGGTCAGGGGCGCTGGCAGCAGCGTCAAGGCGACCCAGTCGTGCTGGGTCAGGTCCTGCGGCTGTTTCGGCGTCCCGGCGCGGGCCAGGTACTCCGGCGAGGCCACCAGGTACTGCCCGAATTCCCCGAGCTTGACTGCGCGCTGCGACGAATCGCGCAACCATCCCATACGCACGGCGACGTCGATCCCTTCCGCCACCAGGTCGGCAATGCGGTCGCTCGTGCGCAAATCGATCTGCAGCTTCGGATGCAGGGCTGCGAAACGCGCCAGCGCCGGCGCCAGCATCTGCGCCGCATGATCGACCGGCGCGGCCACCCGCAAGGTCCCGGACAATTGTTCGGACGAAGCGTGCAAGCCGTCGACGGCCGCCTGCAACTGCAGCAGCAAGGGCCGCGATTGTCGATGCAGCGCTTCTCCTGCCTCGGTCAGCACCACTTTGCGCGTGGTCCGCGAAAACAGGGCCACGCCCAGCTGCGACTCGAGGCGGGCGATCTCCAGGCTGACCTTGGCCGGCGCGACGTTCAGGCGCTCGGCGGCCGCGGTAAACCCGCCCATGTCCGCGACCGCGCTGAAGACCAGCAGGTCGTTGAGGTTGATGTGTCCCGGCAGTGCCATCGATTGATTAGGAAATCGAATTAATCATTTACGAACTGTACCATTTATCGCATTAACCGATTGCGGGAGAATGCGATATCCCCACTCACGAAGGAACTCAAATGAAGATCGCAATCATCGGCGCCACGGGTTATGTCGGTTCGAAACTGCTGGCGGAAGCGCTGGCGCGCAAGCATCAGGTGACCGCGCTGGTCTCGCGCCCCGAGCGCGTCCCGGCGAACCCGCTGGTGCGCACCGAGAAGACCGACGTGCTCGATTCCAGCGCGCTGGCACGACAGCTTCAGGGCTACGATGTCGTCATCACGGCCTTCAGCGGTCACGCGCACGGCGAGCAAACCTACGACTACTACGTGCGCGGCTTCCAGTCGATTATCGCTGCTGCGAAACAGGCGCAGGTGAAGCGCTTGCTGGTCGTCGGCGGCGCCGGCAGCCTGGAAGTGGCGCCAGGCGTGCAAGCCGTCGACACGCCGGAATTCCCCGACCAGTGGAAGCAAAGCGCGCTCGGTGCACGTGAAGCCCTGAACCTGCTGCGCCAGGAGCCTGCGCTGAACTGGAGCATGCTGAGTCCGGCGGCCAATCTGGTCCCCGGCCAGCGCACCGGCCAATTCCGCCTCGGCAAGGACCAGATGCTGGCGGACGCCGAAGGCAGGAGCCAGATCTCGGTGGAAGACTACGCTGTCGCCATGTTGAACGAGGCGGAAGACGAGCAGCATCCGCGCGGCCGCTTCACGGTCGCATATTAATCGGCGTGGGCATGGTCGGCGGCTGCGTCCGATTGGTCTGCGCTAGCGCTTCTGGCGCGAAGATTTGCTAGTATTTCCCTAGCTGCTACACGCGGAACCGTTCCGCGGCGCACAGCCCAATCTTGAGGCGACTTGGCCCTATGGCTGGCATCCCTTCTCCTCCGACGCCGATCTGGACTTCGCGTGCGGAACAGATGTTCCCGGCGCTGAGTCCAGCCCAGCTTGCACGCATCGAAGTCCACGGCAGCTCTCGACCGGTGGCGCCGGGCGAGATCCTGTTCCATGCCGGCGCAACGGGTGCGCCGTTCGTGGTCATCCGCAGCGGGACAATCGATGTGGTGGGAACGGCCGCAACGTCCGGCACCCCGATCGTGACCCTCGGTCCAGGGCAGTTTACCGGCGAGATGAATCTCGTTGCCGGACGACCCACGCTGGTCACGGCCCGCGCCCGTGAAGCCGGCGAAATCATCGCACTCGACCGCGACGAGGTTGTCAAGCTAGTCCAGACCGACAGCGAACTGAGCGAAATCCTGATGCGCGCCTTTATCCTGCGCCGTGTCGGCTTGATCGCGCAAGGGGAGGGCGGCCTGGTGCTGCTGGGATCGAACCATAGCGCGGGCACGCTTCGCGTGAAGGAATTCCTCACGCGAAACGGCAATCCCTACAAATACATCGACCTGGACCAAGATGCCGAAGCACAAGCCCTGCTGGACCGCTTCCGCGTGACGCCCGCCGACGTACCGGTGCTGATCGGCTGTGGCGAGCTGGTCCTGCGCAATCCCGGCAATCCCCAAATTGCCGAATGTCTCGGCCTGAACGAGGCAATTGATCCGGCCCAGGTGCATGACCTTCTCATCATCGGCGCCGGCCCTGCGGGCTTGGCGGCCGCGGTGTACGGCGCGTCCGAGGGCCTGGACGTGCTGGTGGTCGAATCGCACGCACCCGGCGGACAAGCCGGGACAAGCTCGAAGATCGAGAACTACCTCGGCTTCCCAACTGGCATTTCGGGTCAGGCGCTGATGGCGCGTGCCGGCAATCAGGCACGCAAGTTTGGGGCACGAATTGTCGTTGCACGGACCGCCGCGAAACTCACTTGCAGCAAGCGGCCCTACGCCGTCGAAATGGATGATGGCAGTCAAGTGCTTGCGCGCACCGTCATCATCGCCACCGGTGCCCAATATCGAAAGCCGGCGCTGCCCGGGCTGGCGCGGTTCGAGGGGGCAGGGGTGTATTACGCCGCCACCCATATGGAGGAACAGCTCTGCGCCCGGGAAGAGCTCGTCGTCATCGGCGGCGGCAATTCGGCTGGGCAGGCGGCCGTCTTCCTTGCGCAGTCGGCGCGGCGCGTGTATCTGAT
>JAEWEK010000089.1 GCA_023389425.1 Pseudomonadota bacterium
GCCGGCGCCGTCCAGGGTTTGATTACCGCCACCGGCCTGCCCATGCCAGCCTTCGCCCAGAACACCGATCCCTGGGCCCGCGCCCAGCAGATCATCGACCGCTTCGCCAGGCCGCTGCCCTTCCCGCAGCGCGACTTCGTCATCACCGAGTTCGGCGCCAGGCCCTGCGCGCTGCGCAAGGTGGCGGGCTTCGTCACCATCGAGGAAAAGGGGGATGTCGATACCCCGGTGGCGGGCGCGCACGACAGCTACCCGGCCATCCGCGCCGCCATCGTGGCCGCCAACAAGGCCGGCGGCGGGCGCGTCGTGATCCCGGCCGGCAACTGGTACTGCAAGGGGCCGATCACCCTGCTGTCGAATGTGCACGTGCACCTGGCGGCCGGCGCCCAGGTCCTGTTCAGCGCCAACCCGCAGGATTTCGCGCGCGACGGCGACTTCGACTGCAGCCCCAACGGCAAGCTGGTGCTGACCCGCTGGCAGGGCAACGACTGCCTGAACTTCTCGCCGATGGTGTATGCGCGCGGCCAGAAGAACATCGCGATCACCGGCGAGGACTGGACCAGCGTACTCAACGGCCAGGCCGGCGTGCCTTTCGAAGATGGCAGCGGCAACGGCTGGTGGGGCATGAACCCGAAAGGCGCGCCGAACGGCACGATGCACCAGGGCGTCATCAATCCGGCCAACCCGGAATCGCTGGCCGCGCTGGCGCCGCAACTGGATGCGGAGACCATTGCCCGCATCCAGGGCAAGCAGCCCAACTGGCGCAGCGACGAGAAATTCCTGCCGGCGCTGTCGGAAGCCGGCGTGCCGGTCGAGAAGCGCGCCTTCGGCCTGGGCCACTACCTGCGCCCGTCGATGATTTCCTTTATCGATTGCGAGGACGTCCTGATGCAGGGCTACCAGGTGGTCAGCACCCCATGCTGGATCCACCACCCGATCAATTCGCGGCGCGTGCATTGCAACAAGGTGCGCATGGAAAGCGTCGGCCCGAACACCGATGGTTTCGATCCGGAATCCTGCGACACCCTGTTGCTGGAAAACTGCCTGTTCAACACCGGCGACGACTGCATCGCGATCAAGGCCGGCAAGAACAAGGACACGCAGTACGGCCCGACGCGCAATGTCGTGATCCAGCACTGCATCATGAACAGCGGCCACGGCGCGGTGACGCTGGGCAGCGAAATGTCGGCCGGCATCGAGCACGTCTACGCCCAGCACCTGGAAGTGCGCAACGCCCACTGGGCCACCGACCCGGTCAACACGGCCATCCGCCTGAAGACCAATATGAACCGCGGCGGCTTCCTGCGCCACTTCTACGTGCGCGACCTGAAGCTGCCCAACGGCGTGCGCCTGAAGCCCGGCTTCTACAAGCCGCTGCCGGGCGGCCCGGTGCCGGCACAGACCGCCTCCACCGGCGGCGGCGCGGTCATCACCTTCGACTGCGACTACAGCCCGGCCTTCGACCTCGTGCGCACCCGTCCGCCCGAGATATCGAACGTCCACATCTCCGACGTCAAGGTCAGCGAGGTCAGGACGGCCAAGGGGAATTTCGCCTGTTACCAGGCATTCGTTGTTGTCGGACCTGTGGCCACAAGCTACAACGGTCCGGCCGGCGCCAAGATCCTGCCCGTCACCGGCGTGACGATCACCGACTGCGATTTCGGCACGCCGGTGAATGGCGAGGCGCCATGGTTCATCCACAACGCCAGCGACATCACGCTGCGCAATGTGAGGATCGGCGGCAAGCTGCACAATGAGACGCTGACCGGCTGAGACACCACGGCGGTAAGGCGCCGCCGCATAATTCCGGGACCACCGTGTCCCATCCAAGCAAACCATACGCCGCCGGCCCGGCCCGGGCGGCGACTTTCCTATCGCCATAATTGGCTGGAGGACCCATGAGCACCGAAAGCAACCTGAACGAAGCCAAAGACACCCAACTGCGCGCCGACGCGCTTGAATACCACCGCAGCCCCGTGCGCGGCAAGATCGAAGTGGTCGCCACCAAGCCCCTGTCGAACCAGCGCGACCTGTCGCTGGCCTATTCGCCGGGCGTGGCCTACGCCTGCGAGGAAATCGCCGCCGATCCGGCCACCGCCGCCGAGTACACCTCGCGCGGCAACCTGGTCGCCGTCATCAGCAACGGCACCGCCGTGCTGGGCCTGGGCAATATCGGGCCCTTGGCCTCGAAGCCGGTGATGGAGGGCAAAGGCTGCCTGTTCAAGAAATTCGCCGGTGTCGACGTGTTCGACCTCGAGCTGGCCGAGAACGATCCGGACAAGCTGGTCGAAGCCATCGCCATGCTCGAGCCGACCGTGGGCGGCATCAACCTCGAGGACATCAAGGCGCCGGAATGCTTCTACATCGAGAAGCAGCTGCGCGAACGCATGAACATCCCGGTCTTCCACGACGACCAGCACGGCACCGCCATCATCTCCAGCGCCGCGCTGCTGAACGCGCTCAAAGTGGTGGGCAAGGACATCGGCCAGGTCAAGCTGGTGGCCTCGGGCGCCGGCGCGGCCGCCATCGCCTGCCTCGACATGATGGTGAGCCTGGGCGTGAACCGGAAGAACATCTACGTCACCGATTCCAAGGGCGTGATCTGGCAGGGCCGCGAGGCGAACATGGAAGCCAACAAGGCCCGCTACGCGCAGCAGACCGACGCGCGCACGCTGGCCGACATCGTCGCCGGCGCCGACGTCTTCCTCGGCTGCTCCACCGCCGGCGTGCTGACCGGACCGATGGTGCAGACCATGGCCGAGCGTCCGGTGATCCTGGCCCTGGCCAATCCGGAACCGGAGATCCGCCCCGAAGCGGCCAAGGCCGCGCGCCCGGACTGCATCGTCGCCACCGGCCGTTCGGACTATCCGAACCAGGTCAACAACGTGCTGTGCTTCCCCTACATCTTCCGCGGCGCGCTCGATTGCGGCGCGACCCGCATCACCGACGAGATGAAGCTGGCCTGCGTCAGCGCCATCGCCGCGCTGGCCGAGGCCGAAGCCAACGATGCCGTCGCCGCCGCGTATGCGGGCGCGGACCTGAGCTTCGGTCCCGACTACATCATCCCGAAGCCCTTCGACCCGCGCCTGATGGCGGCGATCGCGCCGGCGGTGGCGCAAGCCGCTGCCGATTCCGGCGTCGCCACCCGCCCGATCGCCGACATGGCCGCCTATCGCGACAAGCTGGGCGAAATGGTTTACCACACCGGCTTCTTCATGAAGCCCGTGTTCGCCAAGGCCAAGGCCAACCCCAGGCGCGTGGCCTACGCCGACGGCGCCAACCAGCGCGTGCTGCGCGCGGTGCAGACCGTGGTCGACGAGGGCATCGGCAAGCCGGTTCTGATCGGCCATGCGGCCGAAGTCGAGGCGGCGATCCGCCAGTCCGGCCTGCGCCTGAAACGCGACGTCGACTACACCCTGGTCGACGCCGAACTCGATACCACGCTGCAGGGCACGCGCATGCTCAAGGCTGGCGAAGTGGACGCCCTCATCTGTGGCATGAGCGGCAGCTACGACGACCACCTGGAACACGTGAAGAAGGAGATCGGCATGGCGCCGGGCGCCGGCGCGCTGGCCGCGATGAACGCGCTGGTGCTCGACAAGATGACCCTGTTCATCACCGACACCTACGTCAACGACGCGCCGAGCGCCGAGGAGCTGGCGGCGATCACCAGGCTGGGCGCGGCCACCATGCGCCACTTCGGCCTGGAGCCCAAGGCCGCGCTGCTGTCGCATTCGATCTTCGGCTCGTCCAGCCGGCCGTCGGCCCAGCGCATGCGCGCGGCCCACGCCCTGCTGCAGCAGACCGCGCCGGAGCTGGCCGTGATCGGCGAGATCCAGGGCGATGCCGCTCTGGCCGAGGACATCCGCAGCGTGTATGGCCGCGACGGCGACTTCGCCGGCAACGCCAACCTGCTGGTGATGCCCTCGCTGGACGCGGCCAACATCACCTTCAACGTGCTCAAGGTCTCGTCCGGCAACGGCGTGACGGTCGGCCCGATCCTGCTGGGCGCGGCCAAGTCGGTGCACATCCTGAGCCCGAGCGCCACCGTGCGCCGCATCGTCAACATGACGGCGCTGGCGGTGGCAGAAGCACGCTGACACGCAAGGCCGTCGCCTGCGCGGGAATGACGGCGACAGATCCGCGCTGCAGCACGCGCAGCTTCCGTTCGCCGGGTTTCCCGCAAATCTGTCATCCTCGTGCTTGAAGGTAGCCGGGCTCGATAGGTAGTTTGTAAATACCTCGGTCCCGACGCTGCACGAGCGATCGCCGACGATGTTGCCGCCACTTTTCCTGCCGCGCCCCTCGGGGCCGATGCTCGCAGTCCGTGCGGGCGCGGCGGCGCTTGGCCTGGCGCTGTCCGCCTGCGCCGCCGGCCCGGACTACGTCAGGCCGGCGATCGAGGTCCCCGCGCAGTACAAGGAGGCCGGCCCGTGGACCCTGGCCAGCCCGCGACAGGCCGACGCCGGCAAGCCATGGTGGGCCGCGTTCGGCGACGCCACCCTGAACGGCCTGGTCGAACGCGCCAACGCGTCCAGCCAGACCCTGCTCCAGTACGAAGCCAAATACCGCCAGGCGCGCGCGCTGGCCGACGCCGCCCGTGCCGGCTTGTGGCCGACCGCCGGCGCCCAGGCCTCGACCTCGCGCGCCCGCACCACGACAGCGGCCACTACCGGCAGCAACCACGCGGTCGGCCTGAACGCCAGCTGGGAGCCCGACCTGTGGGGCGGTGTGCGCCGCAACGTGGAATCGGGCGAGGCATCGGCCCAGGCCAGCGCCGACGACCTGGCCGCCGCGCGCCTGAGCGTGCAGGCCGCGCTGGTGCAGGACTACGTGCAGCTGCGCGCGATCGACATGCAGGCGGCGCTGTATGCGCGCACCGTCGAGGCCTACACCCGTTCGCTGAAACTGGTCGGGGCGCAGTACCGCGAAGGCGTGGCGCTGCGCTCCGACCTGGCGCTGGCCGAGAGCCAGCTGGCGGCCGCGCAGGCACAGGCCATCGACCTGCGCGCCCAGCGCAGCCAGCTCGAACACGCGATCGCGGTGCTGGCCGGCGCGGCGCCGGCGGCGCTCGGCATCGCGC
>JAEWEK010000111.1 GCA_023389425.1 Pseudomonadota bacterium
ACGGAGAGAAGACCCATGCGCCTGCGCCAGATCCCCCTGCAGTGTTCCCTCGTCGCCGCCTCGCTGGCGATTGCCGCCGGCGCCCATGCCGACACCATCATCGAGCACGCCAACGGCTACACCCTGAACAGCAAGGGCGAGATGGTGCAGTTCGACGCCATGGCCTTCGACGGCAAGGGCCGCATCATCGCGGTGGGCACGGCGGCGCAGGTGGCGGCGAAAGCGCCGAACGCGAAGCGCGTGGACATGAAGGGGCAGACCGTGCTGCCCGGCCTGATCGACGCCCACGGCCACGTGTTTGGCCTGGGCGGCATGCTGACCCAGCTCGACCTGTCGGCCACCACCTCGCTGCCGCAAGCGCTGAAGGCCATCGGCGCCTACGCTGCCAAGCAGCCGCGCGACGGCTGGCTGATCGGCCGCGGCTGGAACCAGGAGAACTGGAAGCTGGGCCGCTTCCCGAACGCCGCCGAACTGGATGCCGTCGTCGGCGACCGCCCGGTGTGGCTGGAACGCGTGGATGGCCATGCCGGCTGGGCCAACAGCCGCGCGCTGGCGCTGGCCGGCGTGACCAAGGCCACGCCCGACCCCGTCGGCGGCAAGATCATGCGCGATGCGAACGGCAACCCGACCGGCGTGCTGGTCGACCATGCCGTCGAACTGGTGGGCCGCGTCGTGCCCAGGCTGCCCGACGAGCAGGCGCGCCGCCAGCTCGACGCCGCGCTGGCCGAGATGGCGCGCGTCGGCCTGACCAGCGTCGAGGATCCCGGCATCGGCGTCCAGCAGGACCGCCTGTACCGCGATTACGCCGACCACGGCAAGCTCACCGTCCGCGTCTACGCCATGATCGGCGGCACCGGCGAGGAGTTCGACCAGCTGTCGAAGAACGGCCCGCTCAAGACCTACGGTGGCGACATGTACGCGCTGCGCGCGGTGAAGCTGTATGCCGACGGCGCGCTGGGCAGCCGCGGCGCCGCGCTGATCGAGCCCTACAGCGACGAGCCGCATTCGCGCGGCCTGCTGTTCCAGACCAACGAGCAGATCGACGCCATGATGAAGAAGGCGATGTCCAAGGGCTACCAGGTCAACGTGCACGCCATCGGCGACGCCGGCAACCGCCAGATCCTCGACACCTTCGCGAAAGAGATCCCGGCCACGCATACCGAGGCGCTGCGCCACCGCATCGAGCATGCGCAGGTGGTGTCGCTGTCGGACATCCCGCGCTTCAAGTCGATCGGCATCATCCCGTCGATGCAGCCGACCCACGCGACCTCCGACAAGAACATGGCCGAAGCCCGCGTCGGCCACGAGCGCATCAAGGGCGCCTACGCCTGGCGCACCCTGCTGCAGCAGGGCTCGCGCATCGCCTGCGGTTCCGACTTCCCGGTCGAGTCGCCGAATCCCTTCTACGGCATCCACGCCGCCGTCACCCGGATGGACCACGACGGCCAGCCGATCGCCGGCTGGTATCCGGAGCAGGAGATGTCGCTCAAGGAGGCGTTCCGCTGCTTCACGCTCGATGCGGCCTACGCCGGCCACCAGGAAGAGAAGGTAGGCTCGCTGGAGCCGGGCAAGTACGCCGACTTCATCGTGATCGACCGCGACATGTTCAAGATCGCACCCTACGACATCTTCAAGATCAAGGTCGAGCAGACCTGGGTGGGCGGACGCAAGGTCCGTTGAGGCGGGTGGAATGCGGGTGCGGAAGGCATTTGACTTAGTTGTATAGACAACTTAGACTCTGAGCATCGCAGGGCGCGTTTTCCTCGCGCCGCGTTCTTTCTTCGAAGGAGCCGCCATGACCGCAGATTCGCACCAAGCCGACGCCGACCCGCGTTTCGACCCCACCCGCGTGATCCGCGCCCCGCGCGGCAGCCAGCTCAATTGCAAGAGCTGGCTGACCGAAGCGGCCTACCGCATGATCCAGAACAACCTGGACGCCGAGGTGGCCGAGAATCCGCAGAGCCTCGTGGTCTACGGCGGCATCGGCCGCGCCGCCCGCAACTGGGCCTGCTACGACCAGATCCTCGCCACGCTGCGCGAGCTGGAAGACGACCAGACCCTGTTGATCCAGTCCGGCAAGCCGGTGGGTGTGTTCCGCACCACGCCGGATGCCCCGCGCGTGCTGCTGGCGAACTCCAACCTGGTGCCGAAGTGGGCGACCTGGGAGCACTTCAATGAGCTGGACCGCAAGGGCCTGTTCATGTTCGGCCAGATGACCGCGGGCAGCTGGATCTACATCGGCACCCAGGGCATCGTGCAGGGCACCTACGAGACTTTCGCCGAAGCCGGCCGCCAGCACTTCGGCGGCGACATGGCCGGGCGCTGGATCCTGACCGCGGGCCTGGGCGGCATGGGCGGCGCCCAGCCACTGGCCGCCACCTTCGCCGGCGCGGGGTCGCTGACCGTCGAATGCCAGCAGAGCAGCATCGACTTCCGCCTGCGCACCCGCTATCTCGACAAGCAGGCGCGCGACATCGACGAAGCGCTCGCCATGATCCGCCAGCACAAGGACGCGCGCGAAGCCGTCTCGATCGGCCTGCTCGGCAATGCGGCCGAGGTGCTG
>JAEWEK010000122.1 GCA_023389425.1 Pseudomonadota bacterium
CCGCGATGCAGAACGCGTGGATCGGCCGGCCAAAGCGCGCCCGATCCACGCAACTGGTGTACACCACCTGCACCCCGGCCAAGGTGCGCTGCTCAGAAAAGACCACGGTGGTGCTGCCGCAGGCGCCCAATGCGCTGTACCTGCGCATGACCATGGCCGACGGCGCACTGGCCAGCTTCGCATGGAGCACCGACAACGCGCAGTTCACCACGGCCGTCCCGGCGCTCGCCATCAGCAAGGGCCGCTGGGTGGGCGCGCAGGTCGGCGTATTCACGGTGGGCGAGCGCGCCGGATCCACCCTCGACGTCGATTATTTCCGCGTCACCGCACAGTAAAACGCAGGGACAAACATGAACGCACGCCTTCTCTCCGCATTGATCCTCGCGCTGCCCGGCCTCGCTTTCGCGGCCAAGACCTGCGACGTCAAATCCTACGGCGCCACCGGCGACGGCGTCACCAAGGACACCGCCGCGATTCAACAGGCGATCGACGACTGCGCCGCCGCCGGTGGCGGCACGGTGGTCCTCGCCGGCGCGCCGATGTACGTGTCCGGCCCGCTGCTCCTGAAAAGCCACATCACTCTCTCGATCGCGGCCGGCACCACGCTGGCCGGCAGCGAAGACCACGACGACTACCCGCTGATCGAAGAACTGCGCGAATCCGGCCGCCAGCCGCTGCTATCCTCGGACAAGGCCACCGACATCACCATCAACGGCGGCGGCGTCATCGACGGCCGCGGCCAGTCGTGGTGGCCGGACCGCTCGGCCGCCAACAAGCGCCCGCGCCTGATCGTGTTCCGCCACTCCAGCCACATCGTGATGGAGAACGTCACCGTCCAGAATTCGCCGAGCTGGCAGATCGTCCCCTACTACAGCACCGACCTCGTGTTCCGCAACATGACGATCTACGCGCCGGACCGCGTGTCGCACAACACCGACGGCATCGATCCCTTCTCCTCGAGCCACGTGCTGATCGACCACGTCACCATCGACACAGGCGACGACAACGTCGCGATCAAGAGCGGCCAGCCCAACTCGCCGGGAGGCGATGAACCCAGCCACGACATCGTCATCCGCGACAGCACCTTCCTGCATGGGCACGGCCTGTCCATCGGCAGCGAAGTCGCCGGCGGCGTGTACAACGTGCTGGCCGAGCGCGTGCGCTTCAAGGGCACCGGCACCGGTGTGCGCATCAAGTCGAACCGCGACCGCGGCAACGTGCTGAAGAACCTGGTCTACCGCGACCTGAAGATGGAAGACGTGAACACGCCCATCCTCATCAGCGAGTTCTACCCGAAAATCCCGGACCTGATCGATGCGCAGCCGGCCGGCCGGCTGACGCCGCACTTCTCCGACATCACCATCGAGAACGTCACGGCCACCGGCGCCAGGCAGGCCGCGATCATCGTCGGCCTGCCGGAATCGCCGGTGCAGGGCCTCAAACTGAGCAACGTCCACATCAAGGCCGACAAGGGCGCCGTCATCAAATACGCGCACATGGAGACGAAGGACTTCACGGTCAAGGCCGCGCAGGGCCACGCCTACATGACCGGGCCGGACGTGATTGACCTGAACCAGGAAACGAAATGAGGAAGACGCCGATTGCGCTGTTCCTGTGCGTGGCGCTGCATGCAGGTGGCGCGATGGCCGCCGACAGCGCCTACCTGCCTGCGGCCCGGACCGTCGATGTACAGGTCGACACGCCGCTGCAGCTGCGCTTCGACGGCAAGCCGGCGCTGGGTGCCAGCGGTTCCGTTCGCATCTACCGCGCCGCCGATGACGCGCTGGCCGACGAAATCCACGCCGCCAACGAAATCAACAGGATCGGAACGACCCGCGACGGCATGCAGCGCGTGGTGCACTACCTGCCCTTCGAGGTGGCGGGTTCCACGGTCACGATCCACCCGCACGACGCACGCCTGGCCTACGGCGCCGAGTACTACGTCGTTGTCGACGCCAGCCTGTTCCCCGGCGCGGCCATCGGCGGCGTACCGTTCGGCGGCATCGACAAAAGCGCCGGCTGGTCCTTCCGCACCCGCGCCAAGGCGCCGGTCGGACGCAGCTTCACCGTCGACGACGACGGCGCGGCCGATTTCCGAACCGTGCAAGGCGCGCTGAATCACGTGATGCGCAATGTGCCGCGCGAGGAACCGGTCACGATCGCCGTCGCCAACGGACGCTACGGCGACCTGCTCTACCTGCGCGGCAAGGACAACGTCACGCTGCGCGGCGAGAGCCGCGATGGCGCCGTCATCAGCGTCGACAACGGCAACGGCCTGAACCCGGGTGCCGGCGGCGGCCAGCGCGACGGCGCGACGGGCGTGGGCGGCGGACGCTCGGTCTTCCTGGTCGAGGACGCCGACATGCTGCACCTTGACCGGCTGAGCATCGTCAGCACCGGCTGGCGCAACAAGCCCACCGGCGGCCAGGCGGAAACGATTTACTTCAATAGCGAAGGCCGCCTCATCGCCACCGACAGCAACTTCGTCAGCGAACAGGACACCATCCTCGTGCGCGGCTGGTCGTGGTTCTATCGCAGCCTCATCGCCGGCAATGTCGATTTCATCTGGGGCTACAACCACGCCGCGCTGTTCGAGGAAGACGAGATCCGATCGCTCGGCGACAGCACCGGCGCCGCCAAGGGCGGCTACATCGTACAGGCGCGCACCCTGGCCAAGGACGATCCCGGCTTCGTCTTCCTCAACAGCCGCATCACGCACGGCCGCGGGCCCGCCGGCAACGACGTCCCAGCCGGTTCGAGCTTCCTCGCGCGTCCCGGATCGTCCTGGGACAACGTCGCCTACGTCAACTGCCGCATGGACGAACACATCTCGGCCAAGGGCTGGAAAGGCGTGCCGCGCGATGGCGCCGGCTGGTATGAGTTCAACAGCATGGACATGAGCGGCAAGCCGCTCGACGTGTCCGCACGCAGCGGCGGCCAGGTGCTCGACGCAGCGCAGGCCGCGCGTTTCTCCAGCCGCGCCAGCGTGTTCGCCGGATTCGGCAACGGCAAGGGCTGGACGCCAACGGCGAACTGAAGGCCGCACATATCAAGTGCTACCTCCTCTGCGCGGGCAGAGGGGTCTCCTCGTTACGCCTGCGGGGGCGTAGCGTTCAAGTGGAGTGGCCCAGGCCACTCCATTTTTTTTGGTGCTGTCTGCGTTAAGTGTTGAACGTGATTCGTCGTTCCGGCGCAGGCCGGGAGGACGTGCTTAAGTCAACACTTAACGCAGACAGCGCCTTTTTTTCGCGCCGCCGATTACGAAAATCACCACCGCGAAGTTCGATTCTTAGCAAATCGACTGTTCCTCGTTTCGCCGTCAATTTGTACTTGCTACTATTTTTTCAGACGCAAAAAAACGCCCGCGCAAACGCACGCGGCGCACACGAAGTGAATATTTGAAGAAATTGGAGACAGAGAGAAAATGAGAAGGACGACGCACGAAATACGCCGCACCCGCTTGAGCTTTGCGGTATCGCTGGCTCTGGCATCGCTGGTCGCGGGGAACATGGCGCTGGCGCAGGAACAGCAGGCCGCCGATCCCGCCGCAGCGCCGGCAGCGGCAGACGACAGCAAGATCACGACGGTGAAGGTGGTCGCCACCCGCCTGTCGCAGCAGTCCAGTATCGAGCGCAAGAAGAACGCGGCCACGGCGATGGATTCGATCGTCGCCGAAGACGTGGGCTCCCTCCCCGACCGCAACGTCGGCGAAGCGATCTCGCGCATGTCCGGCGTGGCGCTCGACCGCGGCGATTTCGGCGAAGGCGTGAGCGTGGCGGTGCGCGGCAACGGCCCGGACCTGACCCGCGTCGAGATCGACGGCCAGGGTGTGCAGTCGGCCGGCGGCACCGACATGTACGGCGGCGGCAGCGGCCGCGGCACCGAATTCCGCCAACTGTCGGCGGACCTCATCAAGAGCGTGGACGTGGTCAAGGGTTCGACCGCCGACATGACCGAAGGCTCGCTCGGCGGCGGCATCGTCATCAAGACCCGTACCGGTCTCGATTTCAAGAAGCCTTTCGTCTCGCTGCGCGTGGCCGGCTCGCAAAGCTCGCTCAACAAGAAATGGGAGCCGGACACCAACCTGATCCTGGCCGACAAATTCCTCGACGGCCGCCTCGGCGTGCTGCTGAACGCATCGCACACGGTGCTGGCCAACGAGTCGCACTCGGTGCAGGTGGCAAACGCCGCGCGCTCGGGCTACTACCGCCTGGCCGACTTCGACAACTCGCCCGACAAGACCTTCACCTACCAGCCGGGCACCCTGACGGCCGATGCCAATGCCAATGCGCCGCTGCTGCAGTCGCCGCTCGCCGTCGGCGGCTTCTTCAATTCGGCCACGCCGCTGGAAGTGCTGACCAAATCGGCCGCCGCCAAGACCAAGGCGGACTGCTATGCCGCCTTCCCTTCGCTGACGACCGCCCAGAGCAACGCGATCACCTCGAGCGCGCGCGGCGCGGCGGCGTCGCAGCGCGCCAATGAGCTGATCTCCTGCCTGAACCAGTGGAACGACTACACGCCGTCCAATATCCGCTACTTCGTCAAACGTGAATTCGACAAGCGGCAAAACCTGGACCTGCGCACCGACTTCAAGGTCAACAACAACCTGACCGTGTATGCCAAGGGCAGCTACAATCGCCGCTACGACGACATGCACCAGCTCACCTACACCTTGGGCAGCGTGAAGGTAAATCCGTCGGCGACGACCAACGTGATGTCGCCGGCCTATTCCGGACCGGCTTACGTCGACAACCTGAGCGCCGGCACGCGCACGCCGGTCGCCGGCTCCGGCTACTACAGTTACGCCACGCCGACCCAGGCCACCAACACCCTGCTTTCAAGCTCGGTCGCGAACATCATCCCGGGCTCGATCGTCGCCGACGCCAATCACCACCTGACCCAGTTCACCATCACCGACGCATCCGCCACCACCGACCAGGTGCATGAATATGCGAAGACCACGGCGGCCTACCTGCAGCTGGGCGGCGCATGGAAGAGCGGGCCGCTCAGCACCGAGTTCTTCGTCGGCGATGCGCGATCCAATTTCGAGCGTGTGCAGAAGCGCCTGAGCTATAGCAACTACTATGGCCCGGCGACCATGACGCTGCTGCCGAACGGCCTGTGGGGTTACAGCCTTCCGTCCGGCAGCACTTTCAACCAGGCCGACCCGGCGCAGTATGCGATCGCCTATCCCGGCTCGGCCACGGGCGCGGTCAAGCTCAGCCCGACGCAGACCCGCGCGATCCCGGCCTACACCGCCGCCCAGCAGCCGCTGATGACCCAGCAGCCGAGCACCTACTACAATCCGCGCCTGATGGACAGCGAGGAACGTACGGCCAAATTCGACCTGGCATATGCCTTGCCGTCATCGGTCCCCTTCTTCAAGCGGATCAAGAGCGGCTTCAACCTGCGCGACACGATCAAGGACAGCTGGGACCCGAACAGCGGCAACAGCGGCGGCTACACCGTGCAGGCGGCGGTGGGCACCTTTGGCCAGCCGGGCTACCAGCCGGCCGTCGTGCTGCCCACGCCGATCATCCGCAGCACCTTCAACGGCTGCCAGGACACCGCCGGCTCGCTCGGCGCCGGCGGCAATGCCTGCCAATACGGTTTCCTGTCCAGTGCCGACCCGCGCCGTGGGCTCGACGGCAATACCACGATCACCGTGCAGCAGTTCCAGGACCTCATCACGCAAACGATGCGGGGCCAGGCTACGCCAACCCAGTTTTTCTCGGGCGCCAGCGGCCGTCCATCGGACCTGCTGAACAACTGGACCGGGATCGACGTCGACAAGGCCTTCGCCATCGTGAACACGCCGAACACGAACCTCGACTGCGTCAAGTCGTGTACGGCCAGCGACGGCAAGGTCTACTCGCAGCCGCAACAGCACCTGACCGAGCGCACCCAGGCCTTTTACATCATGGGCGACTTCGGCATCGACCACATTCCGTTCACCGACCGCGCGCTGCCCTTCGGCTGGGAGCTGGAAGGGAATATGGGCTATCGCTACGTGCGCACCAAGGTGCACGGCACCGGCATGATGACCCTGAGCTCGATCACCCCGGTGCAGGGTGTGTACGACCCGCTCCATCCGACCGCCCAGGGCGGCACGGTGACCACCTCGATCTCGCAACCCGTCGAGATCAACGATACCAGCCACGACTTCCTGCCAATCTATAACCTGGCGATGTGGATGGTGCCGGACAAGCTGGTCGCGCGCTACAACCATGCCAAGACGGTGGCGCGGCCGCCGATCAATTACCTGCTGCCGGCCGGTACCTGCACCTACGACGCGACCCTGGTCGACAAGGACCCGAACGCGGCGCAGACCTGCAGCGGCACCATCGGCAATCCGGGCCTGAAGGCGCAGATGAACGTCAACCAGAACCTGAGCTTCGAGTTCTACCCGAACAAGGACACGATGTTCTCGATCGCCGGCTTCAAGCAGGAAGGCCGGATCGGACCGGCCGTGAGCCGCGGCGTCAACCACCTGCCGATCGCGGGCGGCCTGGTATTCGGTCCGTCCGACGTCGACTACAACTACTCGCTCTGGCTGAACGGCGCCTCGACCACCCGCAAGGGCGTCGAATTCGGCACCAAGACCGCGTTCACCTTCCTGCCGTGGTTCCTGCGTTACACCGGCATCGACGCCAACTACACCAAGCTGCGCTCGGCCACCTCGTCCGAGAACGTGGTCGACCTGCTGACCGGCGCGCCGCTGCCGCCGGCGCGCGAATCGGCCTACTCGTACAACTGGGCGCTGTGGTATGACGACGGCCGCTTCGCGGCACGCGTGACGGTACAGGCAGTGGCGTCCTACTTCAACTGCATCGCCGGTTGCGGCTCGACCGACAACAACAACTACGCGGCCTCGGGTGTCACCTTCACCAAGTTCCCGTACAACCCGGGATCGCCGAACTTCAAGGATGCGACCAAGTTCATCGACGGGAAGATCTCGTACAAGATCAAGCCCAACGTCGAGGTCTTCGTCGAGGGCCGCAACCTGGGCAACGCGACCACCTCGAACAGCCAGCAGACGTATGCCGGCTTCGCGAACGGTGCGCCGAACCTGCTGGATTACGCCTACGCAGGCCGCCGCATCATGGTGGGTGTGAACTTCCGTAATATGTAAGCGGACACGCCGCCCGGTTCCGGCCGGGCGGCTCCGTCATGGAGAAATCGATGGGCACAAATCCAGGACTCACTTTCAGGCGCGCTGCGCCTGTTTTTCTTCTTGCGCTGCTGCAGGCCGCCTTTGCGCAGAATACCGTCACCGTGCAGGGAACGCGCGGTCCGCCCGGCCAGGGCGGCAACGTCACCGCCGCGAAAAGCAAGGTGATGTCGCATCACCGCGCCTCGTCCTGCAACTTCATGGGCTCGCCCAATGCCGGCGAAGACGACGTGACGCTCGCCTACATGAGCGACTTCGGCATGGAAGACAGCAGCTCGAACGACGCCGAGCGCTTCGCCGACGTGGCGCCGGGCGGCGACGTGTCCAACGCCTCCACCGCGTCCTCGCTCCCCGGCCTGGGCGCGGTGGTTTCCGACAGCGGCACGCCTTCGGCAGGCTGCGGCCCGGCGGACCGGCGCTTTGCGGCCGGGCGCAGCCATATCGAACGCAAGGACAAGTCGCTCGCCCTCGCCTACGAGGCCTTCGACAACAAGGACTACGCACGCGCCGCGGAGCTGTTCAAGACAGCCTGGAACAAGGTCGGTTACGAAGACGCCGCGCTGGCGCTGGCCAAGATGAACCTGTACGGCCTGGGCATGCCCAGGGATCCGGCGCGAGCGATCTCCTGGCTGCGGGAAGTGGCGGACGCGCGCTACGATCCGGGCCGCGACCGGCAGACATTCGATCCGGCGTATCCGATCGCGATGAGTCCGCGCTCGGAGGCCGCCTTCATGCTGGCCCGGATCTACGAGCGCGGTATCGGCGTTGTCAAGGATCCGGCGCAGGCCAGGCACTGGTACGAACGCAGCGCCGATTTCGGCTTCGTGCCGGCGCTGGAGATTATCGGACAGGGCTGGCTCGCCGGCTATGCGGGCGAACGCAATCCGTCGAAGGCGCTCGCCTCGTTCAAGCAGGCGGCGGAGGCAGGCTACGTGCCTGCGCAGTACGATCTTGGCAAACTGTATTACAACGGCGACGAGGGCATGGCGCAGAACCTGCCGATGGCGGCAGCCTGGTTCGGCGCGGCGGCGACTGCCGGACATCCCGGCGCATTGTTCGCGGCAGGTCGCATGCTTGACCTCGGCAAGGGCATTCCGGCTGACCAGAAGAAGGCGGCGTTCTACTACAAGCAGGCGGCGGTGAAAGGCAATCGCGATGCGCGCTATGCGCTGGCGACGTATTTCTACGAGGGCGGCATCGTGCCGAAGGACTTGGGGACCGCACGCCAGTTGTTCGAGGCGGCGGCAAGGCAAGGACAATCCGATGCGATGTTCAGTCTTGGAGCGATGGAGGCAAACGGCGAAGGCGGGCCGCGCGATGTGCTTGGCGCTTATGTCTGGCTGAGCCTTGCACGTGCATCCGGCAATGCCGATGCAACGAGCGCGTTGAAATCGGTTGCGCCGCAACTGACCGCACAGGACCGCGCCAAAGCCGAAGCGATCCTGAAGCCTGTCGCCAATTAAAAACCGTCGCCCCGGCCTCCGTCGGGGCGACGGTTCGAGGGTTCAGAACGCCTTCAGCACTGCCTGTCCGCTGACTGTGACCTTCGCAGCGGCACCAGCCGCCGGCCTGGCACCACCGGGCTGTCCACCACCGATCCACATGCCCACCTCCCCTGCCGGCACCACGCGCCTCCCCTTGGCATCGACGATGCTCATATCCTTCGCCTCTACCTTGAAACTTACCTTGCGCGTTTCGCCGGCCTTCAGGTGGATGCGCTGGAAGCCGCGCAGCGCGCGTACCGGCGCGCCATCGGCCTTGCGCGACACATAAAGCTGGACCACTTCATCCCCATCACGGCTGCCGCTATTGCGCACGTCGACCGACACGTCGATCGCATCGCCCGCCCGCACCGCGTTCTTGTTGACCACCGGGTGGCGATACGCAAACGAGGTATAGCTCAGGCCATAGCCGAACGGGTACAGCGGCTCGCCGCCGAAATAGCGGTAGGTGCGGCCCTTCATGCTGTAATCACCGAAGGGCGGCAACTG
The DNA here is from genome assembly GCA_023389425.1 of Pseudomonadota bacterium. Lineage (GTDB taxonomy): Bacteria > Pseudomonadota > Gammaproteobacteria > Burkholderiales > Burkholderiaceae_D > Telluria. The sequence goes on from JAEWEK010000122.1 coordinate 9,163, forward strand.
GTCGACCGACTTGTAGAACGTGACCGGCAGCCGTCCCGCAGGGCTGTAGTCGCCCGCCAGCAGTTCCGCCACCGCCTGTCCTCCCTCGCCGCCCGGATACCATGCCTCGACGATGGCAGGCAGGTTTGCCTCGGCCCAGTTCAGCGTCATCGCGCTGCCGTTCATTACCACCAGCACCACCGGCTTGCCGGTCGCATGCAGGCGTTCGAGCAGTTTCTGCTGGGGCGCCGGCAGATCCATGGTCACGCGGTCGCCGCCGGCGAAGCCGGGCGCCTTGACACTCATCGCCTCGCCTTCGAAGCGCGCCGTCAGGCCGCCGACGAACACCACCACATCGGCGTCCTGGGCGGCCTTGATCGCGACGTCGTCGCTGGAACCCGGCCGGCTCCACTGCAGGCGATGATCGCCGCGCGAGCCCTTCTGCATGGCCTCGATCCGGATCTTGTATGCCTGTCCCGCCTCGAGCTGGATGTCGGTGTCGGAGGTCGGCCACGCGATGTCCCACACGTCGGCTACCATCTTGTCGTCCACGTAGATGCGGTAGCCGTTCTCGCCCGAATAGCGGAAGCGGAAGGCGCCGCTGTCGGCCGGCCTGATGTAGCCGGTCCAGCGGATCGAGGTTTCACGCTCCTCGCGGGTCGGCGTGCCCCATGCCACCCTGGCATTGGCATCACCGCGCACGGCGGTCGGCGTGCCGGCCAGCTTGGTGCCCTTGAATTCTTCGACCATCAAGCCCGGCTGGGTGCAGGCGGCGTCCTGGCACAGCGTCGCGTCGGGAATGTCCTCCAGCGGCGGGGCGACCCAGCCCGTGCCTTCGACATAGGTCACCTGCGAATTGGCGAAGCGCTGCTTGATCCCGGCATACACCGTGATCGGCTGCGACGGCGTGCCGTTGTAATTGCCGACCAGCGGATCGACGCTGTTCGCATTCGGCCCGATCACGGCGATGCGGCGCGGGGCCGGCGTGAACGGCAGCAGGCCGCCGTTCTTCAGCAGCACCATCGACTCGCGCGCCGCCTGCGTCGACAATGCCCTGTGTTCCGGCGTGTCGAAATCCTTGGCGGTGATGCCCGCGAACGGTCCGGCGCCGGGCGCATCGAGCAAACCCAGTCGCACGCGCGCCACCATCAGGCGGCGCACGGCCTGGTCCAGCTCCGCTTCGGAGACCAGGCCCTGCTTCACCGCGCGCACCGTGGTCGCCGGGTCGGACGTATCCTTCGCGCCGGACGAACAGAACAGATCGGTGCCGGCTTTCAGCGCGACGGCTGCCGCCTCTTCCGGCGTTTTCACGAAAGCGTGCGACTTGGCGACGTGGATGTCGGCGATCGCGGCGCAGTCCGAGACGACGTGGCCATCGAACTTCCACTGCTCGCGCAGGATGTCCTTCAGGTAGTGCGGATTAGCGCAGGCCGGCACGCCGTCCACCGCGTTGTAGGCGCACATGACCGCCTGCGACTTCGCCTCGGTGACGGCGGCGTGGAAGGCCGGCAGGTAGGTATCGATCACGTCGTGCTGCGACGGATGCACGTCCTCGCGATGACGATCCGGCTCCGGGCCACTGTGGACGGCGAAATGCTTGACCGTGGCGACCGTCTTCGGATGCTCGGGATCGTCGCCCTGCAGGCCGCGAATGAAGGCGACTGCCATGCGCGCGGTCAGGAAGGGATCCTCGCCATAGGTTTCCTGGCCACGGCCCCAGCGCGGATCGCGGAAGATATTCACGTTCGGCGACCACACCGTCAGCCCCGGGCCGCCGGCGATGCTGCCGTCCGGCCGGCGGCGCGCCAGGTACTTGGCGCGAAACTCGGTGGCGGTAATGTCGGCGATGTCGTGGATCAGCTGCGGGTCCCAGCTCGCCGCCATGCCGATCGCCTGCGGGAAGACGGTCGCCTCGCCGGTGCGCGCGACGCCGTGCAGGCCCTCGTTCCACCAGTTGTAGGCCGGGATGCCAAGGCGGGCGATAGCGGGGGCGCGGTGCTGGATCTGGGCAGCCTTTTCTTCCAGCGTCATCTGCGAGACCAGCTGCGCGGCGCGCTGTTCAGCGGGAGATTGCGCATATGCGGCGCTCACCAGGGCGGCGAGGCCGGACGCGAGGATAAGGCGCAGGGCGCCGCCTGGGCGAAGCTTCATTGTCTTGTCTCCTTGTCGAATTCGATGACGGAGGATGCTAGCAGAGCGACATCGGTGCGCGAACGGGCGCCAGGGCGTTTTGCGCGAAATTGAAATGCGGCTTGGTGGTTTTGATGACGCTAGGCGCGATCGGTCGAAAACACGTAGCGAGATTCGGTCTCGTAGACTTCGCCCGGCCGCAGGATCGTGTTGGGGAACGCAGGCTGGTTGGGCGAGTCAGGGAAGTGCTGCGGCTCGAGGCAGAAGCCGCTGTGGCGCGTCCACGTCCTGCCTTTTCCCCGCAGCGATCCGTCGAGCGAATTCCCGCTGTAGAACTGTACGCCCGGCTCCTGCGTGTACAGCTCCAGCACGCGCCCCGAGCGCGGCTCGAGCACGCGTGCGGCGCGCGCCATCGGCTTGTCGAGCACATAGCAATGGTCGTAACCGCCGGCGCTGTCAATGCAGGCGCCGATCGCGCGGCGCTCACGAAAATCGAAGGGGGTGCCCGCCACGGCCGCCAGCTCGCCGGTCGGGATCTGTCCCCCATCCACCGGCAGGTAGGCGCTGGCGCCGAGCGTCAGTTCGTGGCCGAGGATGTCGCCCTCGCCGGCGAGGTTGAAGTAGCTGTGCTGCGTGAGGTTCACCGGCGTGGCCTTGTCGGTGACGGCGCGCAAGCGCACGACCAGCGCATTGCTGTCGGTGAGCGTGTACACGGCCGTCACATCGAGATTGCCCGGATATCCCTGGTCGCCGTCAGGGCTGTGATGCGAGAGGTGAAGCTCGTTCCCCTCGACGCGCGCGTTCCACAGCACGCAATCGAAGCCGGCCGGACCGCCGTGCAGGTGGTTGGCGCCGTTGTTGGCCGGGAGCTGGTACCTCGTGCCATCCAGCGTGAAGCGCCCTGCCCTGATGCGGTTGCCGAAACGCCCGATCAGCGCGCCGAAATACGGATTCCCCGCGCGGTAGGCGGCAAGGCTGTCCAGGCCGAGCGTGATGTCGGCGCAGCGCCCGTCCCTGTCCGGCGCCCAGATCTCGGTGACGATGCCGCCGAAGTTGGTGATCCTGACCACCATGCCATTGGCATTCGCCAGCGTGTACAGCATCGCCTCGCCGCCGAACGGAACGGCGCTGATTTCGCTACCCAAGTCGAGCTCCCGGATCAGCGGCGGCCGGTGCGCGTCGCCACGTCGATCCAGACGGCGAGCGTGAGGATCAGTCCCTTCACGATCATCTGCCAGTAGGTGTCCACGTCCAGCATCGACATGCCGTTGTCCAGGCTCGCCATCACCAGCGCGCCGACCAGGGCGCCATGCACGGTGCCGGCGCCGCCGCGCATCGAGGTGCCGCCGATGAAGCAGGCCGCGATCACGTCCAGCTCGGCCGAAGTGCCCGCCGACGGCGAGCCGGCCGCGAGGCGCGCGGTGTTAATGAGGCCGGCCAGTGCGCACATCAGGCCCATGATCCCGAAGATCCACAGCTTCACGGCGCGCACGTTGATGCCCGACAGGCGCGTGGCCTCCATATTGCTGCCCACGGCGTAGATGCGCCGGCCGAACACGGTCTGGTGGGCGATGTAGCTGAACACGCCCAGCAGCACCAGCAGCACCAGCACCGGATAGGGAATGCCTTCGTAGCCGTTGAGGGTGCTGACGAAAGCCGCCAGCACGACACCGGTGGCGGTGACGCGCACGATGGCGCGCCACGCGGCCGGCACCGGCAGATGGTGGCGCGCCAGCGCGGCGCGGCTGCGCAGCGCAAGCACCGCCGCCAGCACGAACAGGCAAACGCCCAGCGCAATCCCCAGCGCCGGCGGCAGGTAGCCTTGCGCCAGCACCTGCATCTCGTCGGACACCGGCGAAATCGTCTCGCCGTGGGTCACGCCGAGCAGGATGCCGCGGTAGGCCAGCATGCCCCCAAGGCCGACGATGAAGGAAGGTATGCCGGCGTACGCGGTGAGGAAGCCGTTGAGGAAGCCGAACACCAGGCCCGCGAGCAGCACCAGCCCGATCCCGAGCGGCAGCGGCAAGTGGTGGGTCACGTCCAGGATCGCCGCGACACCGCCGAGCAGGCCAAGCAGCGAGCCGACCGACAGGTCGATCTCGCCGGCGACGATGACGAACACCATGCCGCAGGCGAGGATGCCGGTGATCGACATCTGGCGCATCAGGTTGGACAGGTTGCGCGCGGAGGCGAAGTCGCCGTCGGTCTTCCAGCTGAAGAAGAGCCAGATCGCCGCGGTGGCAAGCAGCAGCGCCAGTATCTTGTATTGGGTGAAAAGCTGTTTGAGTTTGGTCGTGTTCATGTCTTAGTGTCCCTGGCCGAGCGCAGCTGCCAGCACCATCTCCTGGGTCAGGCCTTTATTGTCGAATTCGCCGCGCAGCTTCCCTTCGCCCATCACCAGCACGCGGTCGGAAACGCCCAGCACTTCGGCAAGTTCCGACGACACCATGATGATGGCGATGCCCTGCGCCGCCAGTTCGAGCATCAGCTTGTAGATCTCGAACTTGGCGCCGACGTCGACGCCGCGCGTGGGCTCGTCGAGGATCAGCACCTTCGGTCCGGTCAGCAGCATCTTGGCCAGCACCGCCTTCTGCTGGTTGCCGCCCGAGAGGGCCGTGATCGGCAGCGCCGGGCTGGCAGTCTTGAGCGCGAGCCGCCTGATCTGTTCGTTGATAGCGACCGACTCGGCGTTGTCGTCGATGCGCGTCAGCCTGGAGAAGCGCTGGAGCACCGACAGCGTGATGTTCTGGCCCACCGACAGGTCGCGCACGATGCCGTGGTGCTTGCGGTCTTCCGGCACCATCGCGAAGCCTTCGCCGATCGCCTTGAGAGGATTGGACGTATCCAGACGCCGGCCTTCGAGCCAGACCTCGCCCTCGTATTCGCCCGGATAGGCGCCGAACAGCGCCGACACCAGCTCCGTGCGTCCCGCGCCGACCAGGCCCGCGATGCCGAGGATTTCGCCGCGCCTCAGCGAGAACGACACGTCGTCCACCCGCTTGCGCGACGGCTGGTCGACGTCGTAGCAGCTGACGTGGCGCGCTTCCATGACGACCTCGCCCACTTCGTGCGGCAGCGACGGGTACATCTGGTTCATCTCGCGCCCGACCATCTGGGCGATGATGCGCTCGACGTTCATGTCCTGCATCGGCGTGGTGGCGATGTGCTTGCCGTCGCGGATGACGGTGATGGTGTCGCACACCGCCGCCACCTCTTCCAGCTTGTGCGAGATGTAGACGCAGGCGACGCCCTTGGCCTTGAGATCGCGGACGATCTCGAGCAGCACCTCGATCTCGGCCGCGGTCAGCGATGCCGACGGTTCGTCGAGGATCAGCAGGCGCGCCTTTTTATTGAACGCCTTGCCGATCTCGATCAGCTGCTGGTGGCCGCCGCCGTAATTCTTCACCGGCAGGACCACGTTCACGTCCGGCAGCTTCAGCTCGCGCAGGATCTCCTCCGCGCGGCGGTTCATGGCCGGATAATCCAGGCGTCCGCCCGGCAGCGTGATCTCGTTCCCGAGAAAGATGTTCTCGGCGACCGAGAGCTCGGGCACCAGCATCAGTTCCTGGTGAATGATGATGATGCCGGCGTCCTCGGTCTCGCGCACCGAGCGCGCGCGCAGCGGCCGGCCGTCCAGCAGGATTTCGCCATCCCAGCTGCCGTGCGGGTAGACCGCCGACAGCACTTTCATCAGGGTGGACTTGCCGGCGCCGTTCTCGCCGCACAATCCGATGCACTCGCCGGGACGGATCGCAAGGTCGATCCCGTCGAGCGCCGGGACACCGCCGAAGTGCTTGGCGATGCCCTTCATTTCAAGCAAGTAGCCGGACATTCAAGAACTCTTCATTGTGCCGCTTACTTGCCGGCCAGTTGGGCCTGGGTATAGAAGCCATCCTTGACCAGCACGTCGACGTTCGACCTGGTCAGCATGATCGGCTTGAGCAGCAGGCTGTCGACCTTCTTGGCGCCGTTGTCCATTTGCGCGTTGTAGGCCGGCTTCTGGCCGCGCACCAGCTGCACCGCCAGCTGCGCGGCATTCGATGCGATCTGCTTGAGCGGCTTGTAGACGGTCATGCTCTGGGTACCGGCGATCACGCGTCGCACGCCGGCGAGGTCGGCGTCCTGGCCCGACACGGCGACTTTGCCGGCCAGCTTCTGCGAGGCCAGCGCCTGGATCGCGCCGCCGGCGGTGGCGTCGTTGGAGGCGACCACGGCGTCGATCTTGTTGCCGTTGGCGGTCAGCGCGTTCTCGACGATGGACATCGCCTCGGCCGGGCTCCAGTCCTTCACCCACTGCTGGCCGGCGATCTTGATCGCGCCCTTGTCCACCAGCGGCTTGAGCACTTCCATCTGGCCTTCGCGCAGGATCTTGGCGTTGTTGTCGGTGGGCGCGCCGCCCAGCAGGTAGTAGGTGCCCTTCGGCTTGACGTCGACCAGGCCCTGGGCCTGCATCTTGCCGACTTCCTTGTTATCGAAGGAGATGTAGGCGTCGATGTCGGAATTGAGGATCAGGCGGTCGTAGGCCACGACCTTGATCCTGGCCTTCTTCGCTTCGCGCACTGCGTTGGAGAGCACGGTGGCGTTGTAAGGCACGATCACGAGCACGTCGACGCCGCGTGCGATGAGGTTTTCGATCTGGGCGATCTGGCGCTGCTCGCTGGCGTCGGCCGACTGCACGTAGACCTTGGCGCCCAGCTGCTCCGCCGACTGCACGAAGTAGTCGCGGTCGCGGGTCCAGCGCTCCAGGCGCAGATCGTCGATCGAGAAACCGATTTTCGGGTGCCGCGGGTCCGCTTGCGCCACCCCGGCCAGCATCATCATCGCCAGGCCGACTGCCTTGATCATCTTTTTCATCTCACGTCTCCTTGATAATTTTTTTTCGCCGCGCGGCCAGCTTAGCAGCACGGCGTTCCGACCAGAACAAATTAATGGTTATGACGGGGCATGTCGTGGCCGACGTCGCGGTAGGGCAGCGCCAGTTCCATGCACGCGCCGGTGTGCAGCTGGCCGACAGTCGCGCGATAAATCTCCTGCCACGGCGTCTGGTTCGGCGGGATCGGCGGCGGCGCATCCTTGCGGCGCGCTTCCAGTTCCTCATCCGGCAGCAGAACGTCGCAGCGCCCGACATTCAGGTCGACCCGCACCACGTCGCCGGTGCGCAGCAGCGCCAGGTTGCCGCCAGCCGCGCTTTCGGGCGAGGCGTTCAGGATCGACGGACTGTCCGAGGTGCCGGACTGGCGGCCGTCGCCCAGCGTCGGCAGCGCCGTGATGCCACGCTTGATGAGCGCATCGGGCGGCTGCATGTTGACCACTTCGGCCGAGCCGGGCCAGCCGACCGCACCGGCGCCGCGGATCACCAGCATGGTGTTCTCGTCGATGTTCAGCGCGGGATCGTTGATGCGGTGATGGTAATCGTCCGATCCGTCGAACACGACGGCGCGGCATTCGAAACAATTCTCGGAACCGGGCCTGGACAGGTAGCGCGCACGGAAGGCGTCCGAGATCACGCTGGTCTTCATGATCGCGAAGTCGAACAGGTTCCCCTTCAGGACCATGAAGCCGGCGCGCTCCTTGAGCGGTTCGGCAAATGGCTTGACCATGTCGCGGTCCGCGCTTTCGTGGCCGGCCAGGTTCTCGGCCATGCTGCGGCCGGTGACGGTCGGGCGCTTCGAGCGCAGCATGCCCTGCTGCTCCAGTTCCCACATCACGGCCGGCACGCCGCCGGCGCGGTGGAAGCGCTCGCCGAGGTATTTGCCGGCCGGTTGCATGTTC
>JAEWEK010000224.1 GCA_023389425.1 Pseudomonadota bacterium
CCACCAGGGCGCGGGAGGTGGCGGCGCAGACGACAGATGAAGTTCGCCGCGCGCTGGGGCTGAGCTACTTCTGATTCAGCCCATGAACCGTCGTCCCCCCCCAGGCGGGGCCCCCAAGTCCGTGTGCGCTGTCGAATCATCACTTCGCCCGGCGGCTCAAGCGTTCCATGGGTCCCCGCCTTCGCGGGGACGACGTGCGCAGGCCGATGGGTGGTCAACCCTTCAAATCCGCCGGCACCTTGCCGCCGTTCTCCGCCAGCTTGCTCATCACCTGCTTGTGCAGCCAGATGTTCATGGTGGCCGAATCGTTCGTGTCGCCGCTGTAATGCAGCTCCCCCGCCAGATCCTTGCGCGCTTGCAAACTGCTGTCCAAGCCAAGCAGCTTGAGCAGGTCAACGATGGACGTTCGCCAGTTGAGCTGCTGTCCCGCCTGCTTCTGCTTGTCGTCGAGAATTTGCGTGACGTCGACCTGCTGCTGTGGCGCAGTCGCTGCCGGCGCTGCCTGCGTTTGCTGCGGCGCCGGCGCTTTTTGCTGCGCACCCGGAGCGGCCGCCTGCGCCGAACCTGCCGGCGCCGCCGCCTGCGTTACCGCCGGATGCGATGGTGGAAAAATCTTGTGGAAGATATTGCTCAGAATTCCCATGCTAGTGTCCTCATGTCTGTTTATTGATCGTTCTGCTGCCTTGACTGTGCGATGTGTCCCAGCGCGATCGCGAGCGCCGCACCGCCGATGGCCTTGAACAGGTCGGGGTGCTGCGAATAAAAGTCGCCCATGCGGTCGACGATGCCCGGATTGTGCTGCTCCGCCTTCGCCGCGATTTCCTGAAACTGTTCCGGCGACACCTGCGATGCCTGCTCCGGCGTCACGTGCGATTGGCCACCGCCCAGCAAGCCCCCCAGCGCGCCACCCAAGGCGCCACCGCCCAGCGAGGACAGGATCTGTGGCCCGACGGTCGACAAGATCTGGTTCAGCATGCCCGCACGTTGCTGTGGATTGCCCTGGTCGAACATCTGGCTCGCCATTTGCGGGAACGGCGGCGTCGCGTCCGATTTCAGCGCCTGGGTTACCCCCTGCGCCACGGTCTCGCGCGGCGCCGCCTCCGCCACACGCTGGAAGTCGTCGGCAGCCTGTTCGCTGTTAGCGTTGGAGCTGCCGCCGAGGTATTGGTTCAACAGGTTCCCTAGATCAAAGCCCATATTGGCCTCCTGTAGCCAAAAAGATGTTAGACATCGAGGGTAGTGCGCAGGTGTGCTTTCCTCAGTTCGTTGGCGAACAGATGGCGAGCGGTCGACTTGCCGGATAGACAGCCCGACACGCACCGCGTAAGCTGTTTGACCATGTTCTATCTACCGGTTCTGCTGTTCGCCTTGATTTATGCCGTGGCTGCTGTCGCGTGGCGCATGCCGGCATGGGTCGGCAGCGGCTACCTGCTGGTCAGCGCCCTGTGTTTCGTGGCTTATGCGCTGGACAAATCGGCTGCGCAATCGCGCTCGCGCCGTACCCCGGAGCGCACCTTGCTCCTGCTGGGCCTGGCGGGCGGCTGGCCCGGCGCGCTGTTGGCACAGCAATGGCTCCGGCATAAATCGTCCAAGGCATCGTTCCAGGCGAAGTTCTGGCTGACGGTGTTCCTGAACTCGGCCGTGTTCATCGCGGCTGCGGCGCACCTTGGCGGTCAATTCTGAGGAGACGAGCATGTGGCGTTATCCGGCAACGGTGGTAGCTCATCGAGGCGGCGGCGCGCTGGCGCCGGAAAACACGCTGGCCGCCGTGCGCGCAGGCATGGCGCGCGGCTTTCGCGCTATCGAATTCGACGTGATGCTGGCGCGCGACGGCGTGCCGGTGGTGATGCATGATCCCTATCTTGGCCGCACGGTGGGCGGCAGCGGCAATGTGTTCGACTATGACGGGCGCGAACTCGCCGCAATGGATGCCGGCGGATGGTTCGGCAAGCAGTTCGCGGGCGAGCCGGTGCCGCTGTTCGTCGAATTCGCGCAGTTCTGCAAGGCGCATGGCGTGTGGATGAACATCGAGATCAAGCCGGCGCCGGGTTTCGATGCGCAGACCGGCGAGGTGGTGTCGACGATCGTCGCGGCCATGTTTGCGGAGGAAGTCGCCGGGCTTCCCCTGCTTTCATCGTTCAGCCGTGAATCGCTCAGGACGGCCCAGGACGCGGCGCCGCGGTTGCCGCGGGCCTGGCTGGTGGACGTGTTGCCGCCAGACTGGGAGCGCAGGGCGAGGGAAGTTGGCGCGGTGGCGATGCATGCGGGCCAGAAGTATCTGACGCAGGAACAGGCGGGGGCGGTGAAGGCGGCTGGATTCGGACTATTTTGCTATACCGTCAACAGCCCGGCGCGGGCACGCGAGCTTCTCGATTGGGGCGTCGACGCGTTCTGTACAGATCGCATCGACCTGATCGGCCCCGACTTCAGTTAGCACCAAAGCCGTCGTCCCCTCGCAGGAGGGGCCCCATACTGAACATCCGCTCACGCGGTCAATGGATTCCCGCCTCCGCGGGAATGCCGGTGGCATTTTTCGGTGCATGTTGCCACTGCGTTGACGCACTGCATAAGTCAGTGGTGACTTCAGATATAATCAGAAGTTACCCCTATACCGGCCACAGCAACCCACCGAACATGAAATCATCCGAAATCCGCGAAAAGTTCCTCAAGTTTTTTGAGTCCAAAGGCCATACCATCGTCCGCTCCAGCCCGCTCGTGCCGGGCAACGACCCGACCATGTTGCTGACCAATAGCGGGATGGTGCAGTTCAAGGACGTGTTCCTGGGCCTCGACTCGCGCCCGTACAAGCGCGCCACCACCGTGCAGCGCTGCGTGCGCGCCGGCGGCAAGCACAATGACCTGGAAAACGTCGGCTACACCGCGCGCCACCACACCTTCTTCGAAATGCTGGGCAACTTCAGCTTCGGCGACTACTTCAAGCGCGATGCGATCCACTTTGCCTGGGAGCTGCTGACCCAGGTCTACAAGCTGCCGGCCGACAAGCTGACCGTCACCGTCTACTTCGAGGACGATGAGGCCTACGACATCTGGGCCAACGAGATCAAGGTGCCGACCGAGCGCATCATCCGTATCGGCGACAACAAGGGTGCGCGTTACGCATCCGACAATTTCTGGCAGATGGCCGACACCGGCCCTTGCGGCCCCTGCACCGAGGTGTTCTACGACCACGGCGCCGACATCTGGGGCGGCCCCCCGGGCTCGCCGGAAGAAGATGGCGACCGCTTCATCGAGATCTGGAACCTGGTGTTC
>JAEWEK010000251.1 GCA_023389425.1 Pseudomonadota bacterium
CGATGTCGGGGCTGTGCACCGGCCATGCCGACAGGGTGCCGGCCTGCACGTCCGGCAGCAGCGGCGCCAGCGGCAGCAGGGTGGCGCCGATGTCGGCCAGCAAGGCCGAGCGCAGGATGGCGATCGAATTGATCTCGATAATGTCCTCGAGCGACAGCCCGGACGCGCGCGCGACCTGCTCGATCTGCGGCCGCACCCCTTGCTGCTGGGTTGGCAGGATGAGCTTGCTGGCGAGCGCCTCGCGCAGGCTGATCGACGGGCCGGCTGGCGCCAGCGCCGAACCGCTGCGGCAAATGAACATGAGGTCTTCCTCGACCAGGGGCGTGGCGGCGAACTGGCCCGGCTGGCCGTCGTCGAAGAGCACGGCGAGGTTGAGGCGGCCGGACTTGAGCTGCTCGATGAGGTTACCGGAGATTTCCTCCGTCAATTGCAGGGTGATTTCCGGGTAGCGCGCCCGGGCCGCCGTCAGCAGCGGCAGGGCCAGCGCGCCCGAGATGCTGTGCGGCAGGCCGAGCGTGACGCCGCCGGACGGCCGTTCGGTGGATTGGGCGACCGCCGCACGCGCATCCGCGACCTGTTTCAGGATCGCCAGCGCGTGCTGGTAGAACAGGCGTCCGGCATCGGTCGCCGTCACCCCCTGCGCCGAGCGGTGCAGCAACTGGGCGCCCAGTTCCTCCTCGAGCTGGCGCAGCTGCTGGGTCAGGGCCGGCTGCGCCACGTGCAGCACCAGTGCCGCACGCGACAGCGAACCGTGGTCGACAATGGCGACGAAGTAACGAAGTTGGCGCAATTCCACGTTGTCAAATGGTAACGTCAGTGGTTCGACTGGCAAGTCGGACTGATATACTAGATCGAGCGATTTTGCGCGAGATTAACACAGGCGGGGTTGAAGGATGCTCAAGAAGGTCGATGCATCGCAGTTGCGGGTCGGCATGTTCGTGCACGACCTGGATTGCAGCTGGATTGAACACCCGTTCGTGCGCAACCGCTTCATGTTGAGCTCGGACGAGGAGATCCGCAAGATCCTTGCGGCCCAGATCCGTTCGGTCGTCATCGATTGCAGCAAGGGCCTGGGCGTGGACGATGCCCCGACCCTGGCCGAAGTGCGCGAGCAGACCGAGAGCGAGCTGCTGGACCTGGCCGCGCAGCCGGCGCCGGCGCCGCAGCGCAGCTCGATGGCCGAGGAGCTGCAGCGGGCCGCCAACATCCGCCGCCAGGCGGCCGGCCTGGTGCGCGAAGTGATGCAGGACGCGCGGCTCGGCAAGGTGATCGAGCTGGACCGCGTGGCGCCGGTGGTGGAAAACATCACCGCCTCCATCCTGCGCAACCCCGGCGCCCTGCTCGGCCTGCTGCGCATCAAGGGCAAGGACGACTACACCTTCCTGCATTCGGTCAGCGTCTGCACATTGCTGGTCGCGTTCTGCCGTTCGCGCAATATGGACGACGAGACCACCTACCAGGCAGGGCTCGGCGGCCTGCTGCACGATACCGGCAAGGCGCTGGTGCCGGACCACATCCTGAACAAGCCGGGGCGCCTGAGCGACAAGGAGTTCAACATCATCCGGCGCCACCCGCAGGACGGCTACGACATCCTGCGCAAGACCCCGGGCCTGGGCCCGATCCCGCTCGACATCACGCTGCACCATCACGAGCGGCGCGACGGCAGCGGCTATCCGCACCGGCTGGCCGGCGACGACATCAGCGAGCTGGCGCAGATGACGGCCATCGTCGACGTGTACGACGCCATCACGGCCGACCGCGTCTACCACAAGGGCTTGCCCGCGGCCGAGGCGCTGCGCAAGATCTACGAGTGGAGCAAATTCCATTTCAACCCGGCGCTGGCACAGGAGTTCGTGCGCTGCGTCGGCATCTATCCGGTCGGCACGCTGGTGATGCTGGAGTCGGGCCGGCTGGCGGTGGTGGTCGAGCCGCACGAGAGCAGCCTGCTGACGCCCAAGGTGAATGCCTTCTTCGATGCGAAGCAACAATCCTACATCCGGCCCGAGACGGTGGACCTGGCGCGCGGCGACAAGATCGTGCGCCACGAGCTGCCGGAAAAGTGGAACGTGGATCCGATGAAATTCATGGCCGGGGCGGCCTAGAAGAACTCCACGGTGTCGTTGGGGGCGATGGTCTGCAGCAGGCCGTCGGCCACCAGCTGGTCGTAGTGGCACACCTGGTTGCGGCCGTGCGACTTGGCGTAGTACAGGGCCTGGTCGGCGTGGCCCAGCGTCACCACCGGCGATTCGCTCGCATTGATGCGGGTAAAGCCGATGCTCACCGTGACCTTGCCCACCTGCGGGAACACATGGCGCTCGACCGCGGCGCGGAAGCGGTCGATGATGCGCCCGACATCCTGTTCGGTGACGGCGCGCAGCAGCACCACGAACTCCTCGCCGCCAAAGCGGAACACGCGGTCGTGGGCGCGGAAGGAATTCTGCAGCATGTTGGCGATCAGGATCAGCACTTCGTCGCCGTACAGGTGGCCGAAGCGGTCGTTGACCAGCTTGAAGTGGTCGACGTCGACCACGGCCAGCCATTGCTCGTGCTCGGCGGTGAGCTGGCGCCGTTCCGGCTGGCCCGGCAGCGGCGGCTCGGGGTTGGCGTGCAGCATGCGCGCCAGCTGGTCGTCGAAGGTCTTGCGGTTGAGCAGGCCGGTCAGCGAGTCGCGCTCGCTGTAGTCGAGCAGGTTGTGGAAGTTGCGGTAGACCCCGACGATGCCGTCGATCATGTGCACGACCTCCGGATTGAAGGGCTCGGTGCGCACGATTTCGACGCAGGAGGCAGCGTGTTCGCCGATCCAGATCGGCACCCACATCGTGCTGTGGCCGTTGGCTTCCTCGGTGGCGCTGGCGCTGCGCGCGGCCAGGCAGGCCGCCAGCGCCGGATAATCGGCCAACGGCTCGCCGCGCCTGGTGTCGAGCTGGTCCTCGACGCGGGCCGGATGGTCGCCGCGCACGCTGGCGCGCGCCCGTACCCAATCCTGGCCGGCGCTGCGCGTCAGGCCCAGCATGCGGGTCTGGGCCGCGCCCGCCATCTCCTGCACGGCGGAAATGGTCGACAGGTCCAGCATCGCGTGGTCGCGGTGGCCGGTCATGTGGACCATATGTTTCAGCAACGAATCCATGCGCTTCCTGTCCCGTGGTGCGGTTTTTCTTGAACGTTGCGTGAATTACAAGTCACGCAGCATAAATCCTTTTGGCAAATCGGGCAATCCGTCTGCCCAGGCTTGTTGCGCTTTCGGCGCGCCGGTCTGAATTGCCGCATACCAATAAAGATGCTCGCCGGAAAGCTTGCGTGCTGTCAACTTCCTTTGCCGTGTCGCCTCCTATAGTGGACCCACTGGCCCGGAACTGACGACAGGAAACAACGCCGCCAGGGCCAGCGTGTTGTTCTCCTTAACCACCATATGGAGTTTTACATGAAGAAGATCACTTCCGCAGTCCAGGCCTTCCTCCGCGACGAAGAGGGCGTCACCGCGATCGAGTACGGCCTGATCGCGGCCCTGATCGGGGTCGCGCTCACGGCCGGGGCCACCGCCCTCGGCGGCGGCCTGAACGGGGCGTTCACGGCGATCGCCGGCAAGGTGACCGCCGCCGTGACCTCGATGTCCTAAGCCCGGCCCGCCCCCCGCCCGGCGGGCGGGGGGTTCCCGCCGCAGCCCGTCGTTCCCGCGCAGGCGGGAACCCCATTTTCACGGCACGCCGCACCGCCCAAATGCAAGAGGCCGTCATGCCC
>JAEWEK010000264.1 GCA_023389425.1 Pseudomonadota bacterium
CCGATCGGCAGGCCGACGGCTTTCATGAAGGTGTTGGCGATGCCGCCGCCGACGATCAAGTTGTCCACCTTGTCGGCCAGGCTCTGCAGGATCGACAGCTTGGTCGAGACCTTGGAACCGGCGACGATGGCCAGCAGCGGACGCTGCGGCTTGCCCAGGGCCTTGCCCAGCGCGTCCAGCTCGGCCGCCAGCAGCGGTCCGGCGCAGACCACCGGCGCGTATTTGGCGATGCCGTGGGTGGTGGCTTCGGCGCGGTGCGCGGTGCCGAAAGCGTCGTTGACGTAGATGTCGCACAGCTTGGCCATCTTCTGGGCCAGCTCGTCGGAATTCTTTTTCTCGCCCTTGTTGACGCGGCAGTTTTCCAGCAGCACGACCTGGCCCGGCTGCACGTCGACACCATCGATCCAGTCCTGTTTCAACTCGACCGGCTGGCCCAGCAGCTCGGACAGGCGCGCGGCGACCGGCGCCAGGCTGTCTTCCGGCTTGAACTCGCCTTCGGTCGGGCGGCCCAGGTGCGAAGTGACCATCACGGCGGCGCCGGCCGCGAGCGCGTCGCGGATCGCCGGCACGGAGGCGCGGATGCGGGTGTCTTCGGTGATGTTGCCGGCATCGTCCTGCGGGACGTTCAGGTCGGCACGGATGAACACGCGCTTGCCCTTCAATTCGCCGGTGGCGATCAGGTCTTGCAAACGGGTGAAATTGAGAACGGCGTCCATGGCTTGCTCAGCTTGAAAAATTGATATTCTAACCTAGGCCACCGTGCCAAAAACGTGGAAGGCCCGCAATAGTGCGAAGGCGGCCATCCCCAACACGATGGATTGCAACAGGTTGCGCCTCAGCAAGTAATAGCCGAGGGCCAGCAGTCCGGCCACCAGGCGCGGATTGGCCAGGCGCAGGTCGGGCTGGCCGGTGTGGTCGAGCACCAGGTCCGGCACCACGATGGCGGCCAGCGCGCAGGCCGGCGCGAAACGCAGCATCTCCTGCATTTTTTGAGGCAGGCTCACGCGGTGGCCCAGCACGGCGATGCCGCTGCGGGTGACCAGGGTGGTCGCGGCCAGCGCGACGATCACGATCCAGGTATCCAGTTCAGGCATGGCGCGGCTTTCGTTTGTCCTTGGCGGCCTGCACCGCCATCGCCACCAGCATGCCGGCCAGCACGGCCAGCAGCAGGCCCAGCTTGTACGGCAGCGCGAAGGCAAGCACAGCCACCCCACCCGCCACCGCCACGCCGCACAGGGCAGCGTTGCCGCTGACCAGCGGCAACGTCATGCACAAGAGCGCCACGGTGCCGGCGAAATCGAGCCCCCAGCTGGCCGGGATCACGCTGCCCAGCAGCACGCCGGCGATGCAGAACACCTGCCACACGATCCAGTTCGAATACAGCAGGCCCTTCAGGTAAGAAAGCTGGCCCGGGTCCATGCCCGGCGCCGGAAAGCGCTGCAGATAGAGGGCGATGGTGCCGTCGCCCGCGATAAAGCTGAGCAGGAGGCGCTGGCGCCAGTGCAGGTGCGCGAAATGCGGCGCCAGCAGCGCGGAAAAAATCACGAAGCGCAGGTTGACCACCAGCCCGGTCAGCACGATCAGCCACATCGGCGCATGCACCGCCATCAGCGGCAGCGAGGCCAGCTGGGCCGAGCCGGCATACACCAGCAGGGTCATGCCGCTGGCCTGGGCCGCCGTCAGCCCGCTCTTGACCATGGTGACGCCGACCACCACCGCCCACGCGGCCAGGCCGAGCAGCAGCGGCAAGCCGTCGCGCAGGCCTTCACGCCAAAGCGGCGGCCTGGCCAGGTCGATGGCGTCATTACGCGGCATGGTCATTGGAAAAAAACGGACGGGATAGCAATCTGGGCAACCCGTAATTGTACCCGGCCATTCCGGCAAGCGGGCCGAATCCGTTAGAATCGTGGTTTCAAGTAATTTGCCTGACGGAGAACCCGATGACTGAGAAGACGATCCCTGCAGTGGAACTGCAGGCCAAGGACCTGCCGGCCTACTGCCCGAACCCGGCCATGCCGCTGTGGTCGTCGCATCCGCGCGTCTTCCTCGACTTCGACCACCACGGCCAAGCCAAGTGCCCGTACTGCGGCACCCAGTACAAGCTCGCGCCGGGCGTCGAGTTGGCGCATCATTGAGGCGGTGGGCTTGCGAGCCCACCTTACGATGCCGGGGGCAGCGCGATGATCGACCCTTACCGCGCGCCGCGCTGGCTGCCTGACGGCCACCTGCAAACCATCGTCCCGGCCATCTTCACGCCCAAGCCGAAGGTGGGGTTCCGGCGCGAGCGCTGGGATACGCCGGACGGCGATTTCATCGATGTCGATTTCGTCGATGGCGCGCCGGGCCAGCCTTTCGTCGTCCTGTTTCACGGACTGGAAGGCTCGTCGGACAGCCATTACGCGCGCTCGCTGATGGCCGCTGTCGCCGCGCGCGGCTGGTCGGGCGCGGTGCCGCATTTTCGTGGCTGCTCGGGCGAGCTGAACCGGGCGGCGCGCTTCTACCATTCCGGCGATGCCGTCGAACTCGACTGGGTGCTGCGCCGGCTTCGCGCGCGCGCCGGCGGCAAGTTCTTCGTGGCCGGCGTGTCGCTGGGCGGCAATGCATTGCTGCGCTGGCTGGGCGAATCGCAGCACCAGGCCGAGATCGCCGACGTCGCCTGCGCCGTGTCCGCGCCGATGGACCTGGCGCGCGGGGGCGAATCGCTGTCGTCCGGCTTCAACATGCTGTACACGCGCATGTTCTTGCGCAGCATGAAGCCGAAGTGCCTGGCCAAGCTGGAGCATTTCCCCGGCCTGTTCGACCGCGCCGCCCTGCTCGCCGCGCGCAATCTCTACGAATTCGATAACATCGTTACCGCGCCCTTGCACGGCTTTCGCGATACCGACGACTACTGGGACCGCGCCAGCGCCAAGCACATCCTGAACGACATCACGGTGCCGACGCTGGTACTGAACGCGCGCAATGATCCTTTCATGCCCGGCGTCCACTTGCCGGCGAAGGCGGCGGCCAGCGTGGTGCTGGAATATCCCGAGACCGGCGGCCACGTCGGCTTCGCGGTCGGCGCGCCGCCGGGCCGGCTCGACTGGCTGCCGCAGCGCCTGCTGCATTTCTTCGAGCATGGGCGCCCGATCGGAGACCGACATGGATGACATCGTCAAACAGGCCATGGCCAAGTGGCCGAACGTGCCGCACTGCTACGACTGGCTGCTGCTGGATGCGCGCGGCAACTGGCGCATGCGCGACGAGGCGGCCCAACGCGCCGGCACGCACGGCGACCGTCTGACCAATCCCGCACTGGTCGGCTTCATCAGCCGCAACTACTTGCGCGACGAACGTGGCCGCTGGTATTTCCAGAATGGTCCGCAGCGCGTGTATGTGATCCTCGAAGCCACGCCTTTCATCGCGCGCACCGATCCGGCGGCGGGATTCCTGCTGCAGACCGGGCAGCCGATCGGCGCAGTGGAGCATGCTTTCATGACGCAAGCCGGCGCCGTGGTCCTGCAAGCGGCAGAGGTCGTCGCGCAAGTCGACGACCGCGACGTGGCGCAGGTGCTGGCTTTGCTGGAATGCGATGGCGCCCCCGCATCCGACGAAGCCTTGATGGCGTGGCTGGATGGAGGCCCCGGTGCGATGGCGCTGCGGCTGGGGGACACGGCGGTCAAGCTCGAACGGATCGACGGCGCCGATCTTCCCGCACGCTTCGGCTTCGTGCGGCAACCCACGCCGTAATCAGAACTTGCTGTCCTTCTTCTCTTCCTTCTCATCCTTCTGCCTGGCCCTGATCTCGCGTTCGCGCGCATCGATCACCGACTGGTCGTAGAAGGAGACGTCCTTGGCCTTGCGCGCCAGGCCCAGCTGGTCCATGGCAGCGGGCAGCGCGCCGCTGAGCGCATACGATTCCGCCAGCGCCATGTGCTGCAAGGCGATCTTGCCTTCCTTGGAATAAGTGCGGGCCAGCGTGTCGTACAGCTTCGGCTCGGAACGGTACTGCTGAATCTGGTCGCGCAGGAAACGTGCTGCTTCTTCGTACTTGCCGGCGGCGATCATCGCCTCGGCGTTCTGGTGCGCGATCGCACGCGACAGCGGGAAGCGCTGGTAAGCCAGCGCCGCATCCTGCACCGCGCGCTGCACCACCGCGTCCGGCTGGCCCGGCGCCAGTTCGATTTCGATCTGCAGGCCGGCGAACAGGGTGGCGCCTTCCGAGCTGTCGTGCTCGGCCGAGAACACACCCGGCTTCGGCTTGAGCGAGGCGCGCGCCTTGTCCAGCCAGCTCTGCGCGCCGGCCAGGTCGCCCTGCTTGAGGGCGAGGAAGGACAGGCCGTACTGCGCGGCCACCTGTTCCTGCCGGTTCGGCTGCGCCAGCTGGCCGGTGAAGAAGGCCTTGTTTTCCTGGACGCCTTTGACGCTGCTGTCCTGCAGCACGCGGGCCCGGGCGCGGACAATGTGAAAGTCGAGCGAATCCGGCCGCGTTGCCTTGTGCTT
This sequence comes from Pseudomonadota bacterium, assembly GCA_023389425.1. Classification (GTDB taxonomy): domain Bacteria; phylum Pseudomonadota; class Gammaproteobacteria; order Burkholderiales; family Burkholderiaceae_D; genus Telluria. The sequence continues at coordinate 4,483 of JAEWEK010000264.1, forward strand.
CGACGTCATGCGGATGCGGGCCTGGATGTCGGCGATGCGCTCCTCGGTCATCGGGTGGCTGCTGAGCCATGGCGGCGGATCCGGGTACAGGCGCGTGGCGTTTTGCAGGCGCTTGAAGAAGCCCACCATGCCGGACGTGTCGAAGCCGGCCGAATTCATGATCTGGAAGCCGACCCGGTCGGCCTCGCGCTCGGCATCGCGGCTGAAATTGAGCTGGCGCTGGATCGCCAGGCCCTGCCCGCCCAGCGCGATGCCCATCGCCGCGTCCGGACTGGCCTTGGCTGCCAGCGCCGCCAGGATCAGCGAGGCCAGCGGCAGCAGCATGTCCTCGCGCTGTTTGCCCAGCTGGCGCGCGATGTGGCGCTGCTGCACGTGGCCGATCTCGTGCGACATGACCGACGCCAGCTCCGACTCGTTCTGCGCCGCGATCAGCAGCGCCGAGTGCACGGCGATGAAACCGCCCGGCAGCGCGAACGCGTTGATCATCGGGTCGCGCACGGCGAAGAAGAAGAAATTGAGGTTGTTTTCGCCGCGCGCGTCGGGTGCGGCGGCGACCAGGGCGCTGCCGAAATTGTTCAGGTATTCGAGGGTGGGATCATCGTCGAGGTAGTCCGGATCGCGCCGGATGTCGTTCATGATCTCCTCGCCCAGCTTGCGTTCGAGGATGGGCGACAGGTCTTCGCG
>JAEWEK010000337.1 GCA_023389425.1 Pseudomonadota bacterium
ACTGCGGCATCAGGCCGGCGCCGTAGAAGGTGAGGCCGAGCGAGGCCGTGTGCGCGCCGAGGCCGTAGTCCGGCATGATCGCCTTGGCCACCAGGTCCGGCCGCTGCGGCTTGACGCGGGTGTCGACGTGCTGGCCCCAGTAGCTGTAAGGCCAGCCGTAGAAGCCGCCTTCCTTCACGGAAGTCATGTAGTCGGGCGGCGTGTCGTTGCCCAGCTCGTCGCGCTCGTTGACGCTGGTCCACAGCATATGGGTCTGCGGGTTGACGGCCAGCCCGTTCGGATTGCGCAGCCCGCTCGCGTAGACGTGGCCCTTGCCGCTGGCGATGTCGTACTCCCAGATAGTGGCGCGCTGGAACTCGATTTCCATGCCGTTGTCGGCGGCATTGCTGTTGGAGCCGACCGAGATGTAGAGCTTCTTGCCGTCGGGGCCGGCGACCACGTTCTTGGTCCAGTGGTGGTTGATTCCGGCCGGCAGGGCCAGCACTTCCTTGCCCTTGGCGCTGATCTTGGTGTCGCCGGTCTTGTACGGGAAGCTCACGAGGCCGTCGGCGTTGGCCACGTACAGCGTATCGCCGACCAGCACCATGCCGTAGGGCGAATTGAGCCCTTCGAGCAGCACCGATTTCATTTCCGCGCTGCCGTCCGGCTTCACTCCACGCAGCAGCGTGATGCGGTTGGCCGACGGCGTGTCGGAACCGGCCACTTTCTGCTCGTGCTTTTGCACCATATTGCGGATCGATTTCTTTTCCTTCGCGGCGGCCGGGCGGTCCGTTTCCGCCACCAGCACGTCGCCGTTCGGCAGGACGACCACATTGCGCGGATGGGCCAGGTCATTGGCGTACAGCGCCACCGACAGTCCGGCGGCGGGCAGCGGATGGGTGCCTTTGGGCCAGGGCTCGGTGGGCGCCACGTGCAGCGTCGGGAGCATCGATTTTTCCGGCGCAGGGAAACTCGGATTCGGCCCGAAGCCGGCCGGCATGGTTTGCGCGATCGCGGCGGCGCCCACGCCGAGCAGGGTCGCGGCCAGCGCCGCGCCCGCCCTCATTGGCGGCCTCCCTTCGGTCCCTCGTGGTCGCGCATGTCGCGCGCCCGCTCGGGCAGGGGATTGGCCTGGCCGCTGGCGCCGGGCCCCGGCTGGACGGCCGCGTCGACGCCGCCGGCGTTGCGCGCGTCGGTGTCGACCAGCCCCTGTTCGAGGTCTTCCTGCGCCTGGCGCATCACGCCGCGCGGCTTCTGGTCCTGGGCGTCGGGCGACTCGTCGCGCTCGTTCGGCTGGCGCTTTTCCTGGTCGTTGCGGACGGGACTTTTCGTATCGATGAAGCGGTCTTTGGTCTCGGTAACCACGGGTTCTCCTTTTCCAAGAATGTGTGGTCCCGATCCTAACGCCGCACGGAGGTGGCAAGTCGCGCAATTGGATGATGCAATTTCGTAATGAAGTCGATAACATTGCGTGCAAGAACAATCACCAGAGCCAGCCTTGAAGACTGAAGCCCTCGCCCACGCCCCATCCTCCGATTGCCTCAACTGCGGCACCGCCGTTCACGGACACTTTTGCTCGCACTGCGGCCAGGAAACCGCCAACCACATGCCCAGCGCCGGCGAATTCCTGCACGAGTTCGTCGGCCACTACGTCGCGCTCGAGAACAAGCTGCTCAAGACCTTGACGCTGCTGCTGTTCCGTCCCGGCCGCCTGACCCGCGACTACCTCGACGGCAAGCGCGCCCGCTACGTGCTGCCGCTGCGGCTCTACCTGACGCTGTCGCTGGTCTTCTTCGCGGTCTTCAAATGGGAGACCCACGGCCTGGTCGAGGAGGCGGTCCAGCCGCATCAGCCGGTGCAGACGGCGCAGCAGGCGCAGGCGGAACAGAAGGGCTTCGAGGAGGGCAAGGCGGCACTGCAGGAAGCGAGGAAGCAGGCCGGCGCCACGGGAGGCGCCGCGCTCGCCACCGGCGAGCGTGTGCTCGACAAGATCAAGCAAAAGGCGGAAGCGGCGCGGCATGAGCAGGCCGAGGGCGGCGAGCGCGCCAGCTCGTTCACCGTGTTCAGCATGGATGGCGACAGCCTGGGCTGGGTGGAGCGCCATTTTGGCCGCGGCGTCCGCGACAAGGCCGCACATTTCAGCAAGCTGCCTTCCGACCAGCAATGGGACGCGCTGACCGTCTCGGCCTTTGCCTATTCGCCATACGCGATCTTCGCGATGATGCCGATGTTCGCGCTGTACCTGAAGGTGATGTACCTGGGTTCGGGCCGCCGCTACGGCGAATACCTGCTGTTCGCGCTGCATACCAATGCCTTCGCCTTCCTGGTGCTGGTGCTGATGATGCTGACGCCGAAGTGGGTGCCCTACGTCCACGTCGCGCTGTTCCTGTGGCTGCTGTTCTACCTGCCGACGGCGATGCGCAAGGTGTTCGGCGGCTCGCGCCTGGCCACTTTCGCGCGCTGGATGGTTGTCATGATGCTGCACGTGACCGGGATGACTTTCGCAATCTTCGGCGCGTTTGCGATGGCGGTGGTGCACTGACTTGCGTCCGACTTGCGTCCGGCCGGCCGCCTTGGTGGGCACAAGTGCCCACCCTACCTTGCCTGCGGCAGGCCGTGCCAATATACTGTGTGTTTGTACAGGTATCGGCCGGGCCGCCGGTAGCCCGCGCCAGGTTTATCGGTTAATCTGCCGCGTGTGCCATCCAAACATCGACCGCAAGCCATGACGTCCAAATCTCAAAAAACCATCGCGCTGGTCGTGCGGCACAATACTGCCGGCATCGAGGAGCCTGTCGAGGGCATCGTCGCCTTCCTGCAGGATGCCGGCTACCGCGTCGTGTTCGAGGCCGAAACGGCGCGCCACGTGCAGCTCGACGGCATCGCCTCCATGAGCGCGCAGCAGATCGGCCAGCACGCCAGCTTCGCGGTGGTGATGGGCGGCGACGGCACCATGCTCGGGATCGCGCGCCAGCTGGCCAAATACAATGTGCCGCTCATCGGCATCAACCAGGGACGCCTGGGCTTCATCACCGACATCCCGATCGAGCGCATGCTGCCCGCGCTCGGCGAAATCCTCGAGGGCCGCGCCACGGCCGAACAGCGCACGCTGCTCGAGGGCCGCGTCCTGCGCGGCGGTGAAATGATTTTCTGCGGCATGGCGGTCAACGACGTGGTGGTCGCGCGCGGCGCCGGCTCCGGCATGGCCGAACTGAAGGTCACGGTCGACGGCCAGTTCATGTACAACCAGCGCTCGGATGGCCTCATCGTCACCACGCCGACCGGCTCCACCGCCTACGCGCTGTCGGCCGGCGGCCCGCTGCTGCACCCCAGCGTGCGCGGCATCGCGCTGGTGCCGATCGCGCCGCACGCGCTGTCGAACCGGCCGATCGTGATTCCGGACGACAGCGACATCGTGATCGAGATCGTCAACGGCCGCGACATCAGCGTCAACTTCGACATGCAAACCTTCGCCAGCCTGCAGCACGGCGACGAAATCGCCATCTCGCGCTCGCCGCACACCATCACCTTCCTGCACCCGAAGGACTGGAGCTACTACGGCACCCTGCGCGAGAAGCTGCACTGGAACGAGTACCCGTCCAGCGACGGAAAGCTGAAATAAAAGGATCCCCACGCACCATGCTGCGCACCCTGACCATCCGCGACTTCGTCATCGTCGATGCCATCGAGCTTGAATTTTCCAGCGGTTTTTCTGTCTTCACCGGCGAGACCGGCGCCGGCAAATCGATCCTGATCGATGCGCTGCAGCTGGCGCTGGGCGGCCGCGGCGACGCCAGCATGGTGCGCGAAGGCGCGGCCAAGGCCGACATCACGGCCGACTTCGCGCTGACGCCTGAGGCGGCCGAATGGCTGGCGCAGAACGAGTTCGCGGCCGACGAGGGCGGGGCGCTGCTGCGCCGCGTGATCGACAATGCCGGCCGCTCCAAGGCTTTCATCAACGGCATCGCCGCCACCGCGAGCCAGCTGCGCGACCTCGGCGAGATGCTGGTCGACATCCACGGCCAGCACGCGCACCAGTCGCTGCTCAAGCTCGATGCCCAGCGCGCGCTGCTGGACAACCAGATCGCCGTGCGCGACCCGTCCGCGCGGGCCGACATGCAGGCCGTGGCCAGCACCTACAAGACGTGGCGCGCGCTGTCGCGCCAGCTGGAAGAATTCGAGACCAACTCGCGCAACGTGCTGCTGGAACGCGAGCGCCTCGAATGGCAGGTCGGTGAGCTCGACAAGCTGGCCGCCAAGCCGGGCGAATGGGCCGACATCAGCAATGAACACAGCCGCCTGTCGCACGCCGCCAGCCTGCTGGAAGGCGCGCAGGAAGCGCTGTCCGCGATCTCGGAATCGGACCATCCGATCCTGTCGCAGCTGTCCGCGCTGAACCAGAAGCTGGGCAAGCTGGTGGACGTGGACGCCGGCCTGCAGGCGGTCCTGGATTGCATGGAACCGGCCCGCATCCAGCTGCAAGAGGCGGTGTATGCGCTCAACGACTACATCGACAAGGTGGAGCTGGATCCGGCCCGCCTGCGCGAAGTCGACGCCCGCTTGGAAGCGCTGCACGGCACCGCACGCAAGTTCCGCGTGCAGCCGGAAGAGCTGCCGGAGGAGCATGCGCAGCTCGCGGCCAAGCTGCGCCAGCTGGCCGATGCGAGCGACATCGACGGCCTGCGCCAGCAGGAGCAGAAAGCGAAGGCGGCCTACATGCAGGCGGCCGACAGGCTCTCCACCCTGCGCGCCACCGCCGCGCGCGCGCTGGGAGAACAGGTCACGCTGGCGATGCAGGAACTGTCGATGAGCGGCGGCCGCTTCGAGGTTGCGCTGGGCGCGGGCGAGCCGTCCGCGCACGGCCTCGAGCAGGTCGAATTCCTGGTGGCCGGCCATGCCGGCGTAGCGCCGCGTCCTCTGGCCAAGGTGGCCTCCGGCGGCGAACTGGCGCGCATCTCGCTGGCGATTTCCGTCATCACCTCGCACGCGACGGTGACGCCGACCCTGATCTTCGACGAGGTCGACAGCGGCATCGGCGGCGGCGTGGCGGAAGTGGTCGGGCGCCTGCTCAAGCGCCTGGGCCAGCAGCGCCAGGTGCTGTGCGTGACCCACTTGCCGCAGGTGGCGAGCCAGGCCAACCAGCACTTCCAGGTGGCCAAGGGCACGCTCGATTCGGGCAAGACCGTCTCGCGCATCGACGTGCTGGGCGCCCGCGCCCGCGTCGAGGAAGTGGCGCGCATGCTGGGCGGGATCGAGATCACCGAGACCACGCGCAAGCACGCGCGCGAGCTGCTGGCGTCCTGACGCGGCGCTCAGCTGGTCAGCGGCGTGTCTTCCTTTTTCAGCGTGCGCAGCACGAAACTCGACTTGCTGTGGCGGATGCCGGGAATCTTGTAGAGTTTTTCGCGCAGCAGGCGCTCGTAGTCGCGCGTGTCCTTCACCGCGATCCGGATGAAGTAATCGTAGTCGCCTGAAATCAGCGACGCTTCCAGCACTTCGGGAATGGCTTTCAGCGCCTGGCCGAATTGGTCCAATGTCTCCTGGCTGTGGCTGTCCAGGGTCACTTGCACGATGACCGTATCCTGGTAGCCGATCTGGGCCAGGTCCACCTTCAAGGTGTAGGCCTGGATCGCCCCGGCCTCGGTCATCCGCTTGATCCGGTTCCAGCAGGAGGTGGTGGACAGGCCGACCGCCTTGCCGATTTCCTGCAGCGGCGTGCGCGAGTCGGCCAGCAGGATGCGCAGGATCGCCTGATCCAGCTTGTCGAAAGATTTTCCGCTAACGTCCGAATTTTCCATAAAATTTTCCGGAATTGAGAGTGTTTGTGCGGAAATTATGAAGCACTTTCACGCTGCTCGCCGATAAAATTTTAGGATGAACAGCTCACTTACCCCCACCGGCGTGCAGGTCCTGCTGCGCGCCCTGGTCGATGCCGGCGTCGATACCGTGTTCGGCTATCCCGGCGGCGCCGTGCTGCCGCTGTACGACGCGCTGTACCTGGAGCCGCGCCTGCGCCATGTGCTGGTGCGGCACGAACAGGCCGCGGTGCACGCGGCCGAAGGCTATGCGCGCTCGACCGGGCGGCTCGGCGTCGTGTTCGTGACCTCGGGGCCGGGCATCGCGAACACGGTGTCCGGCCTGCTCGACGCCATGTCCGATTCGATCCCCATCCTGTGCATCAGCGGCCAGGTGGCGACGCCCCTGATCGGCACCAATGCGTTTCAGGAATGCGACGCCATCGGCATTTCGCGCACGGTCACGAAATGGAATGCCCAGATCCGGGCCGCCGGCGAGATCGCCGGCGTCGTCGCCACCGCGATCCGGCAGGCGACCGGGGGCAGGGCGGGGCCGGTGCTTGTCGATTTTCCGAAGGATATTCAACTGCAGGCATGCGAGCCCATGCAGGCAGCTGCCGCAGCCACGGTGGCTCCGGCGCCGCCCGTGCCGCCGGAGGCCCTGCTGGCCGAGGCCGCGAAGCTGATCGCGGCAGCGCGCCGCCCCGTCTTTTATGGCGGTGGTGGCCTCATCAGTTCCGGCGACGCGGCCTGCGCCAGCTTCGCGGACCTGGTGCGCCGGAAGAATGCGCCGTGCACGCTGACCCTGATGGGGCTCGGCGCCTTTCCCGCAGCGCAGCCGCAGTGGCTGGGCATGCTCGGCATGCATGGCACGCTGGAAGCGAACCTCGCCATGCACGAGGCCGACCTGGTGGTCTGCGTGGGCGCGCGTTTCGACGACCGCGTCACCGGCAAGCTCGATCATTTCTGTCCGGACGCGCGCATCGTCCACATCGATATCGATCCCGGCTCGATCGGCAGGATCGTACGGGCCGACGTCGGCCTGCTTGGCGACTGCCATGCCGTGCTGGCGGCGCTCGACGCCCGGCTTGCCGACATCGAGATCGCATCGACCGCGGCGTGGTGGCGGCGGATCGAAACATGGCGCAGCGAACACTGCCTCGGCTTCGACGCCAGTGGCCCGGCCATCGCGCCCCAGCAGCTGATGAAAACGCTTGCACGGCAACTCAGGGGACGCGACGCCATCGTCTCCACCGATGTCGGCCAGCACCAGATGTGGGCCGCCCAGTATCTGCCTTTCGATGCTCCGCGCCGCTGGCTGACCTCGGGCGGCGCCGGGACCATGGGCTACGGCATACCCGCCGCGATCGGCGCCCAGGTCGCGCATCCCGGCAAGACCGTGGTGTGCGTCAGTGGCGACGCGTCGATCCTGATGAATATCCAGGAGCTGGCGACGGCCGTGCAGCATCGTTGCCCGATCAAGGTGATCCTGTCGAACAATGGCTGCATGGGCATGGTGCGGCAATGGCAGGAGCTGCACCACGGCGCCCGCTACAGCCAGAGCTATTCGGAAGCGCTGCCGGACTTCGTGGCGCTGGCGGCGGCCTTCGGCTGGAAGGCGCGCCGCGTCGTGCGAGCGGCCGAGCTGGACCATGCAATGGCCGAGTGCCTGGTGTCCGATGGCCCTTTCCTGCTCGACGTCGCGGTGGCGCAGGCCGAGAATTGCTTCCCCATGATCCCGGCGGGCCGCGGCCATCATGAAGTCATGCTGTCGAAGGATCGCCTGTACGAGCCGGCCGTATAATGGCGCGTCCATGTGCCCGGGTTCGTCATGACTGCTGATACGCTGCCGCTGGTTTTACTGCCGGGCTATATGCTCGACGAGACCCTGTGGGACCAGCTCGCCGGCAAGCTCGATGCACCAATATGTCGGATGCGGCTCGAACCGGGCGATGACATCGACGCGATCGCGCACGGCATCGCCGGCCGCGCGCCGGAACGCTTCGTACTGCTAGGCTTCTCGCTGGGCGGCTATGTGGCGCGCAAGGTGGCCGAGCTGTATCCGCAGCGGGTGGCCGCGCTGATCCTCATCGCCACCTCGCTGCGCGACGATACCGAAGAACGGGCGAGGGCGCGCCGCAATCTCGTACGGCTGATGAAGCCGGAAACCTTCCGCGGCCTGAGCACCCATTCGATCGCCGGCTCGCTGCACCCCAGGCTGCAGGGCGACACCGCGCTGCTGAACCGCATCCGCGCCATGGGCGAGCGGCTGGGCTACCAGGCGCTGGCCACGCAATCGAATTTGCGGCGCGACGGCATCGCGGACGCGAGCCTCAGGTGTCCGACGCTGGTGATCGCTGCCGCCCAGGACCAGTTGCGCTCACCGGAGGAAAGCGCCGAGCTGGCTGCGGCGATTCCCGGCGCGCAGCTCAGGACCATCGAGGACAGCGGCCACCTGATCCCGATCGAGCAGCCCGAGGCACTGGCAGCGACCATCCGCGACTGGCTGGCTACCCTGCAACTTTGAGCCACGAGCGCCCCGGCGCAAATACTTGGGTGCGGCAGGTGTGGCTGAATTTATAATAGCGGGTTCCCAGCCGTTCTCAACGTAGCCATGTCTTTCCGAAAAGAACCACAGCACACCCACGGCAACATCGCCAAAAGCGCCGTCCTGCTCGTCAACCTCGGCACTCCCGATGCGCCGACGCGCAAGGCGCTGCGCCGCTACCTGAAGGAATTCCTGAGCGACCGGCGCGTCGTCGAGATCCCGCGTGCGCTCTGGTGGTTCATCCTCAACGTCATCATCCTGCCTTTCCGTTCCGGCAAATCGGCCGCCAAGTACCGGCTGATCTGGACGCGCGAGGGTTCGCCGCTGAAGGTGCACACGGAAAAGCAGGCGGAGCTGCTGAACGCGATGCTGGAAGAGCGCGGCCACCACAACGTCACCGTGAGGTATGCGATGCGCTACGGCGCGCCCGCGCTGCCGCAGGTGCTGGACCAGCTCAAGGCCGACGGCTGCGACCGTATCGCCATCCTGCCGGCCTACCCGCAATACTCCGGCACCACCACCGGCTCGATCTGGGACGCCGTGTTCGCCCACTACGCACAGGTGCGCAACGTGCCCGAGCTGCGCCTGGTGAAGCACTACCACGACCACGACGGCTACATCGACGCCCTGCGCGACAGCGTGCTCGAATACTGGGAAAACCACGGCCGCGGCGACAAGCTGGTGATGAGCTTCCACGGCGTGCCCAAGCGCACCTTGCTGCTGGGCGACCCCTATCACTGCGAATGCCACAAGACGGCGCGCCTGCTGGCCGAGCGCTTGCGCCTGGGCCCGGACGACTACGTGGTCAGCTTCCAGTCGCGCTTCGGCCGCGCCGAGTGGCTGCAGCCCTACACGGCCGCCACCGTGGCCGGCCTGGCGCAGGCGGGGGCGCGCCGGGTCGACGTGATCTGCCCGGGCTTCACCAGCGACTGCCTCGAAACCCTGGAAGAAATCAATATGGAAGTGCGGCGCGAATTCGAGGCGGCCGGCGGCCAGGATTACCACTACATTCCATGCCTGAATGAAACGCCAGCCTGGATTGCCGGGATGGCCGAAATTGCCGAGCAGCATTTAATCGGCTGGCCAACGATGATGAGCCCGTCGCAGCGGGATGCAGAGAAGCGCGACGCCGAAGTGGGGCGCGAGCGGGCAGTCCGGCTGGGCGCCTGACCGGCCCTGTTACAATGTCAGGTTGTCAGGGTTGCACCCCCACGCCGGCGTAGCAGATCCACGCCATCGTGAGGATGGTGTAGGCCACGATCGCAGCGCTGATCAATTGTAATTTCATGGTTGCGTTCCAGTCGGATTGGCGAAACCGTTGTGCAATATGGAAGCTTGCATAACTCATATTAGATCGTCGGCCCCTTTAAAATATTCCAGCGCACGTAAATTTTGTAACAAAGAGTACACATGTCGCGTTTTGGCAGTCCCTGGCGATGTCATTTTGCTCTTTGTTCCCCTTGAAAATGCCGGACACCACCCCATATGCGGGCCTGTACAACCGGCAGGACCAATCCCACATTCGTCCAAGTCCCTGATTTCTAGGAGATTTTCCCGATGCAAGACCAAGAAAACCAAGACGTTCCCAGCGCGGCAGACGGCCAGGACCAGCAGGCGCCGGCCCAGGAAGCCCCCGCCGCCGACAACGGCCTCGAAGCGCAACTGTCCGCCACCGAAGCCAAGCTGGCTGAAATGCATGATGCCTTCATGCGCGCCAAGGCCGATGCCGAAAACATCCGCCGCCGCGCCCAGGAAGACGTGAGCAAGGCCCACAAATTCGCAGTAGAAAGTTTTGCCGAAGCACTGTTGCCCGTTCGCGACAGCCTCGAGATGGCCCTGAAGGTCGAGTCCGGCGACGTCGCCGCGATCAAGGAAGGGGTCGAGATGACGCTCAAGCAGCTGACCGCCGCCTTCGAGCGCAACCGCCTGGTCGAAGTGATGCCCCAGCAGGGCGACAAGCTCGACCCGAACAAGCACCAGGCCGTGGCCGTCGTGCCGGCCGACCAGGAAGCGAACACCGTCGTCAACGTCCTGCAAAAGGGCTATATGATCGCCGACCGCCTGTTGCGTCCGGCCATCGTTACCGCGGCACAGCCGAAATAAGAAAAATCAGCGTGTCGGCTGGCAAAAGCCCTTGAAAGCACGCAGTTTTTCCCAATATTTGAGCCATCTGAAACTAAATTTATAAGAGGAAAAAATCATGGGCAGAATCATCGGTATCGACCTGGGGACCAC
>JAEWEK010000394.1 GCA_023389425.1 Pseudomonadota bacterium
ACCAGGAACCTTCGGCCAGCTTGTCCGGCGCCTTGATGGTCAGCGGCGCGTGCACATTCAGTGTCTGCGGCGGCGCGGCCGGTGTGGTGGACGGCATGCTGTTAGCGTCGTCGGCGAAGGCGGGTGAGGCGAGGCTGGCGAAACCGGCGGCGAGTGCCAGCGCGAAAAGCGAATCAGATTTCATAAGGATCTTGGCAGCCGCTCCGGCGCGGATCGCGCACCGGACCCGGCTCGTCTTTCGTGGGTCGCCCGCATGCTGCGGCACGGGGGTGCGCTTGCTGCGGCTGGGATCGACATTGTAGCGTCAAAGCGGGGGCAAGGTGGCACTTCGCCGTGCTTTTATGCGCCAATGTAGATGATCTTGAAAGCGAAGAGCAGGGCGATCACCCAGATCACCGGCGCCACTTCGCGGGCGCGTGCAGTCAGCAGCTTGAGCACGCAGTAGGTGATGAAGCCGAAGGCGATGCCCTCCGCGATCGAGTAGGTGAAGGGCATGGCCAGCGCCGTGATCGCGGCCGGCACGCTTTCGGTGGTGTCGTGCCAGTCGATGTCGACCAGGTCGCGCAGCATCAGGCAGGCCACGAACAGCAGCGCCGGCGCGGTGGCGTAGGCCGGCACCACGCCCGCCAGCGGCGCGATGAACAGGGCGGCGACGAACAGTGCCGCCACCGTCAGCGCCGTGAGGCCGGTGCGGCCGCCCGCCTGCACGCCGGCGGCACTCTCGATGTAGGCGGTGGTGCTGGAGGTGCCGAGGAAGGAGCCGGCCACGATGGCCGCGCTGTCCGCCAGCAGGGCCTTGTTCAGGCGGTCCATCTTCCCTTCGACCAGCAGGCCGGCGCGGTTTGCCACGCCCATCAGCGTGCCGGTGGCATCGAACAGTTCGACCAGGAAGAATACCAGCACCACGTTTAGGATGCCGGACTTGAGCGCGCCAGCGATGTCCAGCTTGAACAGGGTCGGCGAGATCGACGGCGGCGCCGAGAAAATCCCGTGGAAAGTGTTCCCGCCGAAGAAAAAGCTGAGCACCGTGACGGCCAGGATGCCGATCAGGATGGCGCCGCGCACATTCAGCTTGTCCAGCGCGACGATCAGGAAGAAGCCGACGATGGCCAGGATGGGCTCGGGCTTGTGCAGGTCGCCGGCCTTGACCAGGGTCGGCTCGCTGGCGACGACGATGCCGGCGCTCTTGAGCGCGATCAGCGCGAGGAACAGGCCGATGCCGACGGTGATCGCGGTGCGCAGCGAGCGCGGGATGCCGGCCACGATCATGCCGCGCAGTCCCAGCACGGTGACGAGGATGAACAGGCAGCCCGACACGAACACCGCGCCCAGCGCCGATTGCCAGGGGATCCCCATGCCTGCCACCACGGCGAAAGCGAAATAGGCGTTCAGCCCCATGCCGGGCGCCATCGCGATCGGGTAGTTCGCGTACAAGCCCATCACGAGGGAGCCGAGGGCCGAGACGATGCAGGTGGCGACGAACACCGATTCCTTGTCCATGCCCGCGCTCGACAGGATCGAGGGGTTGACGAAGATGATGTAGGCCATCGTCAGGAAGGTGGTGATCCCGGCGACGATTTCGGTGCGGGTGTCGGTGCCGTTATCCTTGAGCTTGAAGTAGGTGTCGAGCATGGCGATGGCAGGCGGGGAGGGCGGGCGCGGCCGCGGGCAAGCCAAGCATAACACCGCCCGCGGCGTCTGTAACGGTGCGTAGGGTGGGCACTCGTGCCCACGCGGCGATACGCGCGGCTGGCGCTGCCGATCATGAACACGGCGCCCGGTTCGAGCCGCCAACACAGCTCATACGTCACGCGTGGCCACAAGTGCCCACCCTACCGGCCGGACCAGATCCTGTGTCATTTCCGTCATTTGGCCTGACCAATTCGGCGTAAAGATCTTGCGCCAGTAATATATTAGGCATATCCTTCTGATATATCAGTCTGGCGCACGGAATCGCGCCCCTAACGCAAGGAGCATCGCAGCAATGACGGCATTCATGGACCAGGACTTCCTCCTTTCGACCGGCGTGGCGCGCCGCCTGTATCGCGAAGTGGCAGCCGAACTGCCCGTGATCGACTACCACTCCCACCTGCAGCAAAGCGAAATCGCCAGCCGCAAGACCTTCCGCAACATCGCGGAGCTCTGGCTTGGCGGCGACCACTACAAGTGGCGCCTGATGCGCACCGCGGGCGTGTCCGAGCACTTCATCACCGGGCCGGCCACCGACAAGGAAAAATTCAAGGAATTCTGCCGCGTGCTGCCGCTGGCGATCGGGAACCCGATCTACCACTGGAGCCACCTCGAACTGCGCCGCCTGTTCGATATCGGCCTGGTGATCAATGCGAAGAACGCCGACGCCATCTGGGAGCAGGCCAACGCCAAGCTGGCCGGCATGGACACCTGGGCCTTCCTCGAACAGGCCAAGGTGGAAATCGCCTGCACCACGGACGATCCGGCCGACGACCTGCTGCAGCATGACGAAATCGCCAGGTCCGGCCTGAAGACCCGCGTGCTGCCGGCCTACCGCCCGGACGCCGCGATGCGCATCAACAAGGACGGCTTCCTCGACTACGTGCAGCGCTTGGCGAGCGTGTCGGGCGTGAAGATCGCTTCGTTTGCCAGCATGATGGAAGCGCTGGAAAAGCGCGTCGTCTACTTCCACGAACGCGGCGGCCGCATCTCCGACCACGCGATCGACATTCCGCTGCCGGCCGTGGCCGCCACCGCCGAACAGCTGGAAACGATGTTCGCCAAGCGCCTCAAGGGCGAACTGCTGGACGAGGTCGAAGCGGCCCAGTACCTGCGCGGCCTGCTCGAATTCATCGGCGCGGTGTATGCAAAATACGAGTGGACCATGTGCTTCCACATCGGCGCCATGCGCAACAACAACCAGCGCATGCTCGACACCCTGGGCCCGGACACCGGCTACGACTCGATTTCGGACATGACTACCAGCGGCGGCCTGGTCGCCCTGCTGGATGCGCTGGACGCGGCCAAACAGCTGCCCAAGACCATGCTGTTCAACCTGAACCCGGCCATGAACGAAGTGCTGTCGACCATGATCGGCAACTTCCAGGACGGTTCGGTGGCGGGCAAGGTGCAGTTCGGCCCGGCCTGGTGGTTCAACGACCACAAGCTCGGCAACCTGAACCAGCTCCTCGCCTTCGGCAACCACAGCGTTCTGGGCGTGTTCGTCGGCATGGTGACGGACTCGCGCAGCTTCGCCTCCTATCCGCGCCACGACTACTTCCGCCGCCTGGTCTGCCGCCAGCTCGGCGAATGGGTCGAGGCCGGCGAGTACCCGGACGATTTCGAGGCCCTGTCGACCATCGTGCGCGGCATCTGCTACGAAAACGCGAAGAACTACTTCAAGCTGTAAAGCGAACGCATAACATGCAAAAAGTTATCTGCATCCACCCGGACGACAGCATGCTGGTCGCCTTGTCGGACCTGTCCGCGGGCGAGATCGTCAGCTGGGGCGATGAGCAAATCCTGATCAGCACGCCGGTCAAGGCCAAGCACAAGCTGGCGCGGCGCGCCTACGAGGCGGGCGAGATCCTGTCGATGTACGGCGTGCCCGTCGGCCGTGCCACTCATGCGATCCGCAAGGGCGAAGCGGTCACCACCGACAATCTCGAGCACTACGCGGCCGAGGTCGAGCTGGGCGAGACCACGCCTTACAGCTGGACGCCGCCGGACGTGAACCGCCTGGAAGGCGCGACCTTCAATGGCGTGGTGCGGGCCGACGGCCGCGTCGGCACCGCCAACTACTGGCTGATCTTCCCGCTGGTGTTCTGCGAGAACCGCAACGTCGAGCACCTGCGCAATGCGCTGGAAGGCCCGCTGGGCTATACCTCGAACGACCTTGCCTCGTTCACGCTGTCGCTGCTGGGCGAAGACATGGACGCGCCCAAGCCCGTGGTGCGCCCGTTCCCGAACGTGGACGGCGTGCGCATCATCACCCACAACGGCGGCTGCGGCGGCACCCGCGCCGATGCGCGCTCGCTGTGCAAGATCCTCTCGACCTATGCCGACCACCCGAACGTGGCCGGCATCACCGTGTTCTCGCTGGGCTGCCAGAACGCCCAGATCAAGATGTTCAAGGAGGAGCTGGCCAGGCAGAACGCCGGCTTCGACAAGCCCGTGCTGGTCTACGAGCAGCAGCAGTGGGACAGCGAAGAAAAGATGATGAAGGCGGTGCTGCAGGACACGCTCACGCATCTGAAGGAAGCGAACAAGGTCGTGCGCCAGCCGGTGCCGCTGTCGCACCTGAAGATCGGCGTGAAGTGCGGCGGCTCCGACGGTTTCTCCGGCATTTCGGCCAACCCGGCCATGGGCTATGTGTCCGACATGATCGTGGCGCTGGGCGGCTCGTCGATCCTGGCCGAATTCCCGGAACTGTGCGGCGTCGAGGCCAACCTGATCGAGCGCTGCGTCGAGGACGACGACAAGCGCCGCTTCCTCGGCATGATGCGCGACTTCGAAGCCAAGGCACTGGCGGTCGGCACCCAATTCGCCGACAACCCGAGTCCCGGCAATATCCGCGACGGCCTGATCACCGACGCGATGAAGTCGGCCGGCGCGGCCAAGAAGGGCGGTACCTCGCCCATCGTCTCGGTGCTGGACTACGGCGAGCAGACCGCCAAGCCTGGCCTGGCGCTGCTGTGCACCCCGGGCGGCGACGTCGAATCGGTGACCGCGATGGTGGCCTCGGGCGCCAACGTGGTGCTGTTCTCGACGGGCCTGGGCACCCCGACCGGCAACCCGATCGTCCCGGTGCTGAAGATCTCCTCGAACAGCCGCGTCGCCAACAAGCTGTCGGACCTGATCGACTACGACTGCGGCCCGGTCATCGAGGGCAAGCCGCTGCCGGAAGTGGCCAACGGCCTGTTCGACATGGTGGTCGCGACCGCCGCCGGCGACTACAAGTGCAAGGCCGACCGCCTGCAGCAATACGACTTCATTTTCTGGAAGCGCGACATCTCGCTCTGACGGCTCACTGGAACACACATGCAAGCATTACGCCGCAGCGCGCCGTTCGCGCTGCCCATCAAGATTCTCCAGTTCGGCCAGGGTAACTTCCTGCGCGGCTTCTTCGACTGGCAGGTCGACCTGCTCAACGAGCGCACCGGCCTGAACGCCGGCGTGGTGGTGGTGCGCCCGCGCGGCGGCGGCAGCGCGCCGCTGCTCGATACCCAGGACGGCCTGTTCACGGTGCTGGTGCGCGGCCTGGACGAAGCCGGCCAGCCGGTCAAGGAGTACCGCCAGGTCGGCTGCGTGCAGCGCGAGCTGGACCTGAACACGATGTGGGCCGACTACCTGGCGCAGGCGGCCAACCCGGACCTGCGCTTCATCGTTTCCAACACCACCGAAGCGGGCATCGCCGTCAACGACACCGACGCCTTCGACGACGCCCCGCCCAGCACCTTCCCGGCCAAGCTCACGCGCCTGATGTTCGAGCGCTTCACCGCCTTCGACGGCGCGCACGGCAAGGGCCTGGTGCTGCTGCCCTGCGAACTGATCGACGACAACGGCGGCGCGCTGCGGCGCGCGGTGCTGCACTACGCCCGGCTGTGGCGGCTCGATCCCGACTTCGCCGAATGGGTCGAGGCATCGTGCAGCTTCTGCTCGACGCTGGTGGACCGCATCGTCACCGGCTACCCGAGCGCCGATGCCGGGGTCATCGAGGAAGAACTGGGCTACCGCGACGCCTTCCTGGTCGCGGCCGAGTATTACAATCTGTTGGTCATCAAGGGGCCGGCTTCGCTGGCCGACGAACTGCATCTGGCTGGCGCCAGGCTGAACGTCAAGATGGTCGACGACATTACGCCCTACAAGAAGCGCAAGGTCGGCATCCTCAACGGCGGACACACTTCGCTGGTTCCGGTCGCGCTGCTGGCCGGACTGGAGGCAGTGGGGCAGGCGGTCGACGACCCGCAGGTCGGCGCCTGGCTGCGCGCCGCCATCGAGCAGGAGATCATCCCCGCGCTCGAGATGGACCGCGCCGAGCTGCAGGAGTTCGCCGAGGACGTGCTGCGGCGCTTCCGCAACCCGGCCATCCATCACCGCCTCGCCTCGATCGCGCTCAACAGCTGGAGCAAGTTCGCGGCGCGGGTGATGCCGCAGCTCCTGAACTACATCGAACTCCATCACGGCAAGCTGCCCTGGCGCCTGGTGCAGGCCCTGGCCGCGACCATCGTGCTGTACCGCGGCGGCGTGATCGAGCTGGCCGACGACAAGGCCAACCTGGAGTGGTTCGAGCAGGCCTGGCAGAAGGTGAACGACAAAAAATGGAGCGTGGACCAGCTGGTGCAGGGTTGGCTGGCCAACCGCGCGCTCTGGGGCCGCGACCTGAACCAGGTCCAGGGCCTGGCCGCGGCCGTGGTGCAGGCCGTGGAACGCATCGACAACGCGGGGATTCGCCAGGCACTGACCTGACCCAACCTCACTTCTTTTTCGGGACCGGCAGCGCTGGATGGCGCATGCCGCTGGCCCGGCACGCGCCTCAAGACGCGGCAAACCAAGCAGGAGACAGCAAATGAGCAAGTTCAAAGGGATGCGCTGGTGGATGGTCGGCATGGTGACGCTCGGCCTGATCGTCAACTACCTGGCCCGCAACACCCTGTCGGTGGCGGCGCCGACGATGATGAGCGACCTGCACATCACGACCCAGGAATACGGCTACATCGTGGTTGCCTGGCAGGTCTGCTACGCGATCATGCAGCCGGTCGCCGGCTATGTGCTGGACGCCATCGGCACCAAGCTCGGCTTCGCCATATTCGCACTGGCCTGGTCGCTGGCCTGCGGCGCGGCGGCGCTGGCGTCCGGCTGGCAGAGCATGGCCTTCTTCCGCGGCCTGCTCGGCATGACCGAGGCGGCCGGCATCCCGGCCGGCGTGAAGGCCACCACCGAGTGGTTCCCGACCAAGGAGCGTTCGGTGGCGATCGGCTGGTTCAACATCGGTTCCTCGATCGGCGCCCTGTGCGCGCCGCCGCTAGTGGTGTGGACCATCATGCACGCCGGCTGGCAGGAGTCCTTCGTGGTGGTCGGCGCGCTAGGCATCCTGTGGACCGCGCTGTGGGTGCTGTTCTACAAGCATCCGCGCGACCAGAAGCTGCTGTCGAAGGAAGAGCGCGACTACATCCTGTCCGGCCAGGAAGCCAAGTTCAAGGACGACGCGCCGCAGGCGAAGGCCTCGTGGGGCCAGATCGTGCGCACCACGAACTTCTGGTCGATCGCGGTCCCGCGCTTTTTGTCGGAGCCGGCCTGGCAGACCTTCAACGCCTGGATCCCGCTGTACATGGCCACCGAGCGCCACATGGACATCAAGGAAATCGCGATGTTCGCCTGGCTGCCTTTCCTCGCCGCCGACATCGGCTGCGTGCTGGGCGGCTACCTGTCGCCGTTCTTCCACAAGCATTTCAAGGTCACGCTGTTCAATTCGCGCAAGTGGGTGATGGCGGTCGGCTGCCTGGCGATGATCGGGCCGGGCTGCATCGGCCTGGTCGAGAGCCCCTACACCGCAATCGCGCTGCTGTGCGTGGGCGGCTTCGCGCACCAGACCCTGTCCGGCGCGCTGTATGCGATCACCTCCGACGTGTTCGGCAAGAACGAGGTGGCCACGGCCACCGGGCTGGCCGGCATGTCGGGCTACCTGGGCGCGGCCATCTTCACCATCGTGTTCGGTTTCCTGGTGACCAAGATCGGCTACAGCCCGCTGTTCGTGGTGCTGGCCGTGTTCGACCTGATCGCCTGTGTCGTTGTGTGGACCATGGTGCGCGAGAGCGCGCCGCGCGGTCCGTTGCAGTCTGCCGAGCCCGAGGTGGCGGCAGCCGGCTCCTAAGTTTTAGTGCCACCTGGCCCGCGAGGGCGTTTCAAAAGGAAGTAAGAAATGATGTACAGCTTCATCCAGTCTCCGAAGAAAGTCCTGGCGGCCGCGGTCCTCGCGACGCTGCCTTTCGCCGCCATGGCGGAGACCAACCTGGGCAGCCTGAAGGTCGACACCTCGATCTACGGCTTCCTGAACGGCGAACTGGAATCCGTGCAGGCGCGCGGCGGCGCGACCCCGGTCGACACCCGCGGCCGCGTCTCCGACGGCAATTCGCGCATCGGCTTCAAGGGCAATGTCGGCGTGAGCGACGACCTGACAGGCATCTGGCAGATCGAGGCGGCGCTGAACCAGTTCGACCAGGGCGGCGTCAATACCAAGGACGACAACTTCTCGCTCAGTTCGCGCAACACCTATGTCGGTATCGCCAGCCTGCGCTTCGGTACCTTCGTGGTCGGCAACAACGACTCGGTCTACCGCAGCCTGATCGGCTCGGGCGGCGCCCTCGGCGGCAACCTCGGCCTGACCGTGCGCGGCCTCGACCTGTGGAACAATACCTCGGCCCAGCAGAGCGGCAACGCGGACAGCGTGTTCTCGCGCGGCGAAGCGCGCTACAAGAACTCGGCCCACTACCTGTCGCCGGAGATCCACGGCGTGCAGCTCGGCGCCTCCTACGGTTTCGATGAAACCCAGGCCAGCAACACCAACCGCAGCCGCTATTCGCTGGCCGCCAAATATACCGTGGGCGCGCTGGCCATCGGCGCCGGCTTCGACCGCCAGAAGAACACCGGCGTCGACACCATCGCGCTGACCGAAGGCTACGGCTTCCGCAGCACCGACGTCGCCGGCGCCAACACCGACTTCTGGAAAGTCGTCGGCACCTACACGCTGCCGACCCGCACCACGCTGGGCCTGGGCTACGAGCAGGGCAAATTCGGCTACCAGTACGTGACCGTGCCGACCGCATCGAACTTCTACACCACTGTCATCAACGGCAAGATGAAGCAGAACTCGGTGATGGGCTCGATCGCGCAGGACTTCGGCAAGGCCACCGTGATGGCGTCCATCGCCAAGCTCGGCGAGCTGAAAGGCACCACCTTCGCCAAGGCCGGCGACTTCGGCGCGACCCAGTTCTCGGTCGGCGCGATCTACGCGCTGAACCAGTGGCTGTCGCCCTATGTGTACTACACCAAGATCCGCAACCACGCCCAGCAGAACGTGAACCTGGGCCAGGCGCCGCTGTACAGCAACAACCTCGGCAAGGATGACGCTTTCCTCGCCCCGGGCAACAGCCCGCGCGCGTTCGGCATCGGCCTGATCGCCCGTTTCTGATTCAAGCAACACGGAGAAGTATTAGCAAATGCAAGTGCAACAAACCATCAAGGGCGCGCTGAAGGATGCGCGCCTGGCGCTGCCGATGGCAGCCGTCTCTGTCCTGCTGGCCGCTTGCGGAGGCGGCAGCAGCGACGCGACCAAGACCAACGACGTCACCTACACCGCCGGCAGTGTGTTCCAGGTCGGCACCACCACTTTCGACCCGAACCTGCCGCCGGAACCGACCCTGCCGAAGGACACCGAAGTCTGCGCCACGCTGCAGGCATCCAACACCCTGGTCTCGCGCCCGGACGGCTCGCTGCCGCCGGAAGCGGACCCGTCCAAGTCGGGCGTCGGCGTGGCCGTCGACCCGGCCACCGCCAACCCTGACCAGGCCCGCATCCAGGCCGCGCTGGACGCCTGCGGCGCCGCCGTCGACGCCGAAGTCGGCGCCAAGATCGCGGCCGCCGATGCCGCCGCCGTGGCGGCGCAGACCGCCGCCGCCAAGCCGAACGTGAACATCGCCGGCGCCTCAGGCGAAGAATTGGCCAAAGCGCAGTACCGCGCGTCGAAATACGCGGTGCGCCTGGTGGTCAACGCCAACGGCCCGGGCAACGGCTTCATCTCCGGCCCGCTGACCCTGCCGTCCGGCGTGACCCTGTGGATCGACAAGGGCGTCACCATGTACGCCAGCCGCGACGCCAAGGCCTATTCGCCGAACGTGGCCGGCCCCTACTGCGCCAACACCGCGGTCTCGTCGAGCAAGGCTGGCAGCTCCGGCAATTGCCTGGCCCTCATCAACGGCAACAATATGGTCAACTCGGCCGTGATGGGCGATGGCCGCATCGACAGCCGCGCCTACGCCGAGATCGTCACGACCGACAAGCTGTACCCGCTGATGAAGGTCGACATGTCCTGCTCGAACACCTATGCGGCCTACGCCAAGGGTACGCAGGCGGCCGACGGCACCTCGTGCGACAACGGCGGCACCATCGTCGACTCCAAGTCCTCGGCCCGCAACATGACCTGGTGGGACCTGGCCTACCTCGGCAACATGGTCCAGAACGGCACCACCGGCACCGGCTCGCAGTCGAACTTCCGCATGATGGTGTTCAACTACGCGAAGAACCTGACCCTGTACCGCATCACCCTGAACAACAGCGCCAATTTCCACGTCGTCCCGAGCGGCGTCGATGGCCTGACCGTGTGGGGCGTGAAGGTGCAGACGCCGACGCTGGCGGCGTTCGCCAACCCGGCCGGCAACGGCAATCCGCTGTACACCGGCGCGCTGTTCAACGAGGACAACGTCAAGAACACCGACGCCTTCGATCCGGGTTCGGCGTCGAAGACCCTGGTCGACTACCTGGCCACCGGCTCCGCGAGCAAGTCGTCCGGCAAGATCGCCTTCGACGGCTACCTGAAGAACTTCGTGTTCGCATACAACTACGTGTCCACCGGCGACGACGACATGGCCTTCAAGGGCAGCAACAGCCCGGCGCCGAAAGGCTCGGGCCTGTTCGCGATCGACGGCAAGCGCGACGTGCGTTCGGACCGCAAGTACGGCATGGTGGTGGCGCACAACCACATCTACTGGGGCCACGGCATCTCGATCGGTTCCGAGACCAATGCCGGCGTGACCAATATCGAGGTGTACGACAACTCGTTCTGGCACTCGGAAGAAGGCCTGCGCATCAAGTCGGACTATGCGCGCGGCGGCGAGGTGAGCAACGTGAACTACCGCTACGCATGCATCAACAATGCCCTGAACGCGCTGCTGTTTACGCCTTACTACAGCACCAAGGCGCTGCCGGCGGCCGGTCCGCTGTTCCCGAACTTCCACGACATCACGCTGGACGGCATCCGCATCCAGGGCACGAGCAACGTGAAGCTGCAGGGCTTCCAGGCCAGTACCGGCGGCTTCAGCAACCCGCAGTACCCGTTGGTGATGACAATGAATAATGTGGTCGCGGATAATCCGGATGCGATCAACGTGATTTCGTCGGACGCGAACCTGACCATCAAGGGCGTGAACCTGCCGTTGACCGCGACCGCGGACAACCGCAACGTGCTCAATGGCCTGCCGACCAAGGCGGTCGACCCGGCCAAGGTGGTGGATTGCTCGAAGGCCTACGTGGACTTCCCGGCGATCGGCGCGTCGAACTATTTCGGCTCGACCTGGGATTCGAACCATTAAGATGAAAGGCGGCGTCCGGTAGCGAAAGCTGCCGGATGCCAGACGAAAGCAATTTCGTCGTCCCCGCGAAGGCGGGGACCCCATTTCCGGTGCGTTGACGCGCATCGGGCGACGCTCCGGAAATGGGACTCCCGCCTGCGCGGGAGCGACGGTAACACTAAAAGGACACCGATCAGTGGAAGCACAAACCGTCTACGCCGTAGGCGAATATTAAGATGAAGGACGAGGTCCGGTAGCGCAAGCTGCCGGATGCCAGACGAAAGCAATTTCGTCGTGCCCGCGAAGGCGACGGTAACACTAAAAGGACACCGAACAGTGGAAGCACACACCGTCTACGCCATCGGCGAATATTAAGATGACTGACGGCGTCAGGTAGCGCAAGCTGCCGGATGCCAGACGAAAGCAATTTCGTCGTCCCCGCGGAGGCGGGGACCCCATTTCCGGTGCGTTGACGCGCATCGGGCGACGCTCCGGAAATGGGACTCCCGCCTGCGCGGGAGCGACGGTAACTCTAAAGGATAGGATAGTGGAAGCACACACCGTCTACGCCATCGGCGAATGCATGATCGAGCTGCAGCGCTCCGGCAGCGGCATGGACTACCGCTTCGGCGGCGACACGCTGAACTCCGCGGTCTACATGGCGCGCCTGCTCGACCCGGCCAGGGTCAGGGTGGCCTACGTCACCGCGCTCGGCGTGGACGGCATGTCGGTCGAAATGGCCGCCAGCTGGGAAGGCGAGGGCATCGACACCGCCTGCGTGCTGCGCCTGCCGGACCGGCTGCCCGGCATCTACCTGATCGAGACCGACCCCGGCGGCGAGCGCCGCTTCCACTACTGGCGCCAGGATTCCGCCGCGCGCCACTGGCTGGAAGCGCCGGACGCAGGCAAGGTGCTGCTCAAGCTGGCCGCCGCGCGCATGGTCTACCTGTCCGGGATCAGCCTGGCGATCCTGTCGCCGGCCGACCGCGAGATCCTGATCTCCGCGCTGGCGCAATGCCGCGCGCGTGGCGGCAGCGTGGTCTTCGATAACAACTACCGTCCGCGCCTGTGGGAAAGCGCCGCGGCCGCGGCCGAGGTGTATCGGCGTGTGCTGGCCCAGTGCGATATCGCCTTGCTGACGCTGGACGACGAGCAAGCCATTTACGGGCCCGGCGATGCGATGGCCGCCGTGGAGCGCACGCGCGCCCTCGGCGTGCCCGAAGTCGTGGTCAAGTGCGGCGCCGCGCCTTGCCTGGTCTGGGCCGACGGCAAGGCGGTGTCGGTGGCGCCGGCGCCGGTGGCCGACGTGGTCGATACCACGGCGGCCGGCGATTCCTTCGGCGCGGCCTATCTGGCGGCGCGCCTGTCGGGCGCAGGCCCGGAGCAGGCCGCCCATGCCGGCCACCGCCTGGCCGGCACCGTGATCCGGCACCGCGGCGCGATCATTCCGCGCGACGCGATGCCTTCCTGAGCTGTTCGCCGAGCCTCACATTCGGTACACTGACAGACTATGAATAATCCGACAGCAGCCTTCGTGAATCTCGACCGCGAGTCCGGCGTCAGCGCATCGCGCCGGGTGTACCTGACCCTGCGCGAACGCATCGTGGACATGAGCATGCTGCCGGGCGAACGCATCATCGAACGCGAGATTGCCGAGGAGCAGGGCATCAGCCGCACCCCGGTGCACGAGGCGGTGCAGCGCCTGGCCGACGAAGGCCTGGTCGAAGTGCTGCCCCGTTCCGGCACCTTCGTCGCCCGCATCCCGCTGGACGCGCTGGAAGAAGCCATGCTGGTGCGCAATGCGCTGGAGACGGCGATCATCGAAAAGGCGGCCGAGCGCGCCACTCCCGAAGGCGTGGCCCGGCTGCGCGCCGTGCTCGCCGAGCAGGCGCTGGCGGTGGACGCCAACGACAAGCGCGCTTTCCACCGCAGCGACGAGAATTTCCACGCCGCCCTGGCCGAACTGTCCGGCTATCCGGGCGTGTGGCCGATCATCCTGCAGGCCAAGACCCAGATGGACCGCTACCGCCAGCTGACCCTGCCGCTGGAAGGGCGGATGACGGGCGTGCTGGCCGAACACCGGGCCGTGGTCGACGCCGTCGCCTCCGGCGACCCGGGCCAGGCCGCCGCCGCCATGCGCGAGCACCTGGACCATGTGCTGCCGGTGCTGGAAACCACAAGAAAATTGCGTCCGGAGTTCTTTAAAGCCCACCTCAACGACGGCGCTTCGCGGTAAAATTGCCGTAGACCAATTTTTATTTTGTTATGCCAATGTTTTTGCGCGGTCGCCGATGGGCGGCGTCCGCGGCGCGGCGCGCGTGCATGCGCCCTTTCTGCCTGAGGTTCACATGAAAGTATCCACCCGCTTGTTCGCGCTGGTCGGGGCGGCGCTGCTTGCGCTTGCCACGCTGGGCGGCATCAGCCTGTACACCCTGCACAAGTCGCTGTTGGCCGACCGCGAAGAGCAGATTACCAATATGCTGATGATGGGCCGCCAGCTGGTCGCCCATTACCAGGACGAGCAGCAGCGCGGCAAGCTGACCGAGGAGCAGGCCCAGGCCGCCGCCAAGGAAGCGCTGACCCAGCTGAACAACGACAACAAGGTGTATTTCTGGGTGCGCCTGCCCAACGGCCTGAACCTGGTGCACCCGAATCCGAAGAATATCGGCACCATCGCCCAGGGCGAAACCATGGACGGGCGCCCCGACGCGGCGGCCTACCGCGAGGAGCTGGCCAAGAGTCCGGTCGCGCTGGTGTTCATGAAGACCAAGCACCCGAAGACCGGCCAGATGGCGGCCAAGCTCAATGGCGTGACCGAATTCTCGCCGTGGAACTGGTGGATCGGCACCGGCTTCTTCAATGACGACATCGACCAGCAGTTCCGCAGCGAGGCGACCCGCTCGGTCCTGTTCTTCCTGATCGTGGTGGCCGTGCTGTCGGTCCTCGGCTGGCGCATCGTGGCCGGCATCAACCGCACCCTCGGCGGCGATCCGGAACATGCGGCCGACGTCACCCGCCGCATCGCCGGCAAGGACCTGTCGGAGGCGGTGTCGCTGGACAAGGTGGCCGAAGGCAGCCTGCTGGAAGCGATCGGCCGCATGCAGACCGAACTGGCCGGCACCGTGCGCCGCATCCGCAACCACGCGGCGACCATCGCCACCGCCTCGGCCGAGATCGCGGCCGGCAACCAGGACCTGTCGGCGCGCACCGAAGCGCAAGCCAGCTCGCTGGAGGAAACCGCGGCCGCCATGGAAGAGCTGACCGGCACCGTGCGCCAGAACGCCGAGCACGCGCGCATCGCCAACGACCTGGCGCACAAGGCGGCCGGCACCGCGCGCCGGGGCGGCACGGTGATGGACGATGCGGTGCGCTCGATGGGCGCGATCGAGGCCTCGTCCAAGCGCATCGCCGACATCATCGGCGTGATCGACGGCATCGCCTTCCAGACCAATATCCTGGCGCTGAACGCGGCGGTGGAAGCGGCCCGCGCGGGCGAGCAGGGCAGGGGCTTCGCGGTGGTCGCGGGCGAGGTGCGCAGCCTGGCCCAGCGATCGGCCGCGGCGGCACACGAGATCAAGTCGCTGATCGGCGCCTCGGTGGCGGAAGTCGGCAACGGCTCGCGCCTGGTCGGCGACGCCGGCGCCGCGATGCGCGCGATCGTCGATTCGATCGGGCAGGTGAGCACCATCATCGGCGAGATCAGCGTGGCCAGCAACGAACAGAGCCAAGGCATCGGCCAGGTCAACGAGGCCGTGCTCGGCATGGACGAAGCGACCCAGCAGAACGCCGCCCTGGTCGAGGAAGCGGCCGCCAGCGCCCAGTCGCTCCAGGAACTGGCGCGTGAGCTGGCCGAGCTGGTGGCCGTGTTCAGGCTCGACGAGCCGGCCCAGGCCCAGGCCGCGCTGGGCCGGCGCCAGCGCCTGAGCTTGCCGGCCTGAGCCGCCCTTATTGATTTTCCCGAGTATCCAACTGCACACTTCGCTGTAATGTGCACGGTCGCACATACGGCCGCGCAAGTCACCGCTATCTTTACGATTGAGACTTCTCAAGCGTTAAATTTCATAGAGGTGAACCATGGTGACTCGGCGTGAGGTCCTGATCCTGGGTGCGTCCGCGACGTGCTTGTCGGCATGCGGTGGCGGCGGTGGCGCGGGAACGGACCTGGTGGCGGGGCCGACACCGGCGCCGACCGCAGCTCCCACGCCAGCTCCCACGCCCG
>JAEWEK010000411.1 GCA_023389425.1 Pseudomonadota bacterium
CAAAATTGGTTACAGTGAACATGTTGCAGGTCCTGGTTTAGAGTGTGGAAACTCGGGTATACGCCCACAAACCTTTACCTGCAACACCTTCTTCAATTTTCCCGCCAAATATTCCGGACAGCAGTGCACCACGCTGGGCAAGCCGGTCGCGGCCAATCCCTACGGCGTGCCGTCCGCATTCGAAGCCAACCTGCAGCGGCGCGAGTCGCCGGGCCTCACGCGCGTGTCGCAGGCCTCGGTCGCGTTCACGCCGCTGCAAGGGCTGTTTGGCATCATCACGCCGAGCGGCCTGCATTTCGAACGCCACCACCAGGGCTGGCAGGACATCGATCCGGCCCAGCACCGCCTGATGATCAACGGCCTGGTGAAGCAGCCCAAGGTCTACACGATGGATGACCTGATGCGCCTGCCGTCGGTGTCGCGCATGCATTTCATCGAGTGCGGCGCGAATACCGCGATGGAGTGGGGGAACGTGGCGGTGCCGACCGTGCAGTATTCGCACGGCATGCTCAGCTGCAGCGAATTCACCGGCGTGCCGCTGTCGGTGCTGCTGGAGGACTGCGGCTACGACAAGAAGAACGGCAAGTACATCCTGGCCGAAGGCGCCGACGGTTCGTCGATGACGCGCACCATCGACATTACCCGCGCGCTGGACGACGTGATCGTCGCCTGGGGCATGAACGGCGAGATGCTGCGTCCCGAGAACGGCTATCCGCTGCGCCTCGTCGTGCCGGGCGTGCAGGGCGTGTCATGGGTGAAGTGGCTGCGCCGGATCAAGGTGGGCGACCAGCCGTGGGCGACCAAGGACGAAGCCGTGCACTACATCGACGCGATGCCGGACGGTTCGTATCGCCAGTACACCTCGATCCAGGAATGCAAGTCGGTGATCACCACGCCGTCGGGCGGCCAGCGCCTGCTGGACAAGGGCTTCTACAACATCACCGGGCTGGCGTGGTCGGGCCGGGGCAAGGTCAAGCGGGTCGACGTGTCGGTCGACGGCGGCCGCAACTGGCGCACCGCGCGGCTGGAAGGGCCGGTGCTGAACAAGTGCCTGACGCGCTTTAACATCGACTGGGTGTGGGACGGCGGGCCGTGCGTGCTGCAGTCGCGCGCGATCGACGACACCGGCTACGTGCAGCCGAAGATCAATGAACTGCGCGCGGTGCGCGGCACGCGCTCGATCTATCACAACAACATGATCCAGTCCTGGCAAGTTGCCGCATCGGGGGAGGTGTCGAATGTCCAGGTCTACTAAGCTGCTGCTGGCACTGCTGTTCGCCGCCGGCGCCGCCGTCGCGCAGGAGCATCCGAACATCGGCCGGCCCGCCACGCCGAAGGAAATCGCCGCCTGGGACATCGACGTGCGGCCCGACTTCAAGGGCCTGCCGAAGGGATCGGGCACGGTGGCCAAGGGCATGCAGGTGTGGGAAGGCCGCTGCGCGTCGTGCCACGGCACGTTCGGCGAATCGAACGAGGTATTCACGCCCATCATCGGCGGCACCACGGCGGACGACATCAAGAGCGGCCACGTGGCCGCGCTCAAGACCAACCGCCAGCCGCAGCGCACCACCATCATGAAGGTGGCGACGGTGTCCACGCTGTGGGACTACATCCACCGCGCGATGCCGTGGAACGCGCCGAAGTCGCTGTCCAACGACGAGGTGTACGCGGTGCTGGCCTACATCCTCAACCTGGCCGAGATCGTGCCGGACGATTACACGCTGTCGGACCAGAACATCGCCGAGGTGCAGAAGCGCATGCCGAACCGGAACGGCATGAGCACCGCGCACGGCATGTGGGACGTAAAGGGCAAGCCGGACGTGAAGAGCGTGGCCTGCATGAAGAACTGCGCGCCGACCGAGCTGCATTCGAGCTTGCCGGAGGTGTCGCGCAATGCGCACGGCAATATCGCGCAGCAGAACCGGACCTTCGGGCCGGTACGCGGTGTCGATACCAGCGCGCCTGCGGGTGCGGCTGCTCCCGCAGCGGCTGCGCCTGCCAAGGGACCGTCACCTGCGCTCGCGCTGGCGCAGCAGAACGCTTGCCTGGCTTGCCACGGCTTGCAGGACAAGCTGGTCGGCCCCGGCTTTGCGCAGATCGCGGCGAAATACAGAGGCGACGCCAAGGCAGCCGGCGCGCTGGCGGCCAAGGTCAAGGCCGGCGGCAGCGGCAACTGGGGCGCGGTCCCGATGCCGCCGCAGGCGCAGTTGAAGGATGGCGAAGTGCAGCAGCTGGTCGGGTGGATCCTGGCCGGGGCAAACTAAATACGCAGGGTATGCAACTTAGAGAACGTCGTTCCCGCGCAGGCGGGAATCCCATTTCGCAACCCGGTCACAACGCTCGCTTTTAGCGGTGCGCGAAAAAATGGGATTCCCGCCTGCGCGGGAATGACGGTAATAGAGAATCCGCCGCGAGCGGCATAACAAGGAGGAGACGCAGATGAATCAAAAACGACGCGAACTGTTGCGCATCGCGACAGTGATAGGACTGGCGATCAGCGCCGGCATCATCAAGCCCAACGCGGCCATGGCCGCCGACTGGAACGGCAGCGGCTTCGACGCCAAGACCCTGGCCGACGCACTGAAGGCGATCGGCGCGGAAGGTGCTGCGGTCAGCACCGACGTCGTGGTCAACGGCCCGGCCATCGCCGAGAACGGCGCGGTGGTGCCGGTGTCGGTGACCAGCAATGTGCCGGGCACCGAGTATATGGCGATCCTGGTCGAGAAGAACCCGAACCCGCTGTCGGCCGCGTTCACGCTGCCAGCCGGTACCGAGCCGATGGTCAGCACCCGCATCAAGATGGGCGGCACCTCGAACGTGCATGCGCTGGTCAAGGCCAATGGCAAGTGGCTCATCGCCAGCAAGGAAATCAAGGTCACGCTGGGCGGCTGCGGCGGCTGATGCCGGCGCCTGCCAGATCCGTCAAACACACACACGAGGAATCGAACATGGGTAACCCAATGCGCATCCGCGCGGCCGCCGCGGGCGATGAAGTCGAAGTCAAGGTCCTGATGCGTCACGATATGGAAACCGGCCAGCGCAAGGACGCCAACGGCAACGTGATCCCGGCCCACTTCATCCAGAAACTGGTCGGCAAATGCAACGACGTGGTGGTACTCGACTGCCTGATGGGCACGTCGGTCTCGAAGGATCCCTTCCTGTCGTTCAAGTTCAAGGGCAAGAAGGGCGATAAAGTCAGCATCAGCTGGGTGGACAACACCGGCGACACCCGCACCGACGAAACCGTCGTGGCCTAAGCGCAGCAGCGAGGGTGGCAAGCAGAACCGCCCCGTTCTACTTCAAGGAGAAGAGATGAGACGCACAAGCATGATGTTGGCAGGCGCGGCAGGCCTGGCGGTGGCAGCCTTCGCGCTGGCGCAGGACCAGTCCGACGAGATCGCGAAGTACCGCGAAATGCTGGCCGGGGACAATCCGGCCGAGCTGTGGGAAATGAAGGGCGAGGAACTGTGGAAGGCCAAGGCCGGCCCGAAGCAGGCATCGCTCGAAGCGTGCGACCTCGGCAAGGGACCGGGCGTGCTGAAGGGCGCCTACGCCGAGCTGCCGCGCTACTTCAAGGACACCAAAAAGGTGATGGACCTCGAGCAGCGCCTGATGTACTGCCGCATGACCTTGCAGGGGCTGAGCGAGGAACAGGCTGCGGCCGCGCATTTCGGCTCGACCGACAAGCCTTCCGACATCGAGCCGATGGTCGCGTACATCACCTCGCAGTCGCGCGGCGTCAAGATGAACGTGGCGATGAGCCATCCGCAGGAGAAGCGGGCCTACGAACTGGGCAAGCAGCTGTTCTATTACCGCGGCGGCTCGCACGACTTCTCCTGCGCCACCTGCCACAGCGCCGACAAGATGCGCATCCGCATGCAGGACCTGCCGAACCTGACCAAGACCAAGGACGCGCAGTCGGCCTACACGACCTGGCCGGCCTACCGCGTGTCGCAGGGCGAGGTGCGCACCATGCAGCGTCGACTGGCCGACTGCTTCCGCCAGCAGCGCTTCCCGGAGCCGATGTACGGCTCGGAAGCGATCACCGCGCTGACGATGTTCCTGGCCCGGAATGCCAACGGCGGCGTCTACAACGGCCCCGCGCTGAAACGCTAAGGAGAAGCGAATGAAACAGCTGAAAATGGCGATGGCGCTGGCCCTCTTGACGGCGGCCGGCACCGCTTGCGCCGCCGAAGACTATGCCAAGGCGGCCGTGGGACTGATCAAGTCCGATTTCAAATCCAAGGGCCCGGCCACGGTGGAACGCGTGACCGAGCGCGACGACATCCAGCAGGCCTGCAGCGCCGACAAGCCGCTGCCGCCAGCGAAGGCGAAAAAGCTGGAAGCGGCCCAGCTCAAGGACGTCAGGTATCCGGCCGACGGCAAGTACATGGGCGACTGGAAGGCGGGCGAGAAGATCGCGCAGAACGGCCGCGGCATGCAATCGTCGGACAAGGCCGGCTCCGAGAACGGCGGCAACTGCTACGCCTGCCACCAGATCTCGAAGGAAGAGATCTCGTTCGGGAATATCGGCCCCTCGCTCGCCCAGTACGGCAAGCTGCGCGGCAGCAGCGAGGACGTGGTGAAGTACACCTGGGCCAAGCTGTACAACGCGCAGGCCTACAACGCCTGCTCGCGCATGCCGCGCTTCGGCCACAACGGCGTGCTGACTGAGCAGCAGATGAAAGACGTGATGGCGCTGCTGCTCGATCCGCAGTCGCCGGTCAACAAGTAAGGGAAGACCATGGGCCTGAACCGCCGTGAATTCATGCAAGTGATGGGGATTGCCGCCGCCGGCGGCATGCTGCTCGACGCGCCGTCCGCGCTGGCGGCGCCGTCCGCCGGGCAGCTGTACGAGCTGCCGCGTTTCGGCAACGTGCACTTCCTTCACTTCACCGACTGCCACGCGCAGCTCAGGCCCGTTTATTATCGCGAACCGAGTGTCAACATCGGCGTCGGCCCCTCGGCCGGCAAGGTGCCGCACCTGGTCGGCGAGCACCTGCTCAAGCACGCGGGGCTGGCGCGCGGCAGCGCCGAGGCGCATGCCTTCACCTGCCTCGATTTCGAGAAGGCGGCGCAAGCATACGGCAAGGTCGGCGGCTTCGCCCACCTCGCCACGCTGGTCAAGCGCATGAAGGCCAGCCGCCCCGGCGCGCTGCTGCTGGACGGCGGCGACACCTGGCAGGGCTCGGCCACGGCCTTATGGACCAAGGGCCAGGACATGGTCGATGCCTGCCTCGCACTGGGCGTGGACGTGATGACCGCGCACTGGGAAATGACGCTGGGCGACCAGCGCGTGAAGGAAATCGTCGACAAGGATTTCAAGGGCAAGGTCGATTTCGTCGCGCAGAACATCAAGACCAGCGATTTCGGCGACCAGGTCTTCCCGCCCTACGTCATCAAGGAGATGAACGGGGTGCGGGTGGCCGTCATCGGCCAGGCTTTTCCGTACACGCCGATCGCCAATCCGCGCTACATGACGCCGGACTGGAGCTTCGGCATCGAAGACGAGCATATGCAAAAGATGGTGGACGAGGCGCGCGGCAAGGGAGCCAGGGTGGTCGTCCTGCTGTCGCATAACGGCATGGACGTGGACATCAAGATGGCGTCGCGCGTGCGCGGCATCGACGCCATCCTCGGCGGCCACACGCACGATGGCGTGCCGCAGCCGGTGATCGTGTCGAATGGCGGCGGCAAGACGCTGGTGACCAATGCCGGCTCCAACGGCAAATTCCTGGGCGTGCTCGATTTCGACGTGCGCGACGGGAAGGTGTCGGACTTCCGTTACAAGCTGCTGCCGGTGTTCTCGCGCTTCCTGCCGGCCGATCCCGCGATGGATGCCCTCATCAAGCGGGTGCGCGCGCCGTACGAGGCCAGGCTGGCGGAAAGGCTGGCGGTCACCGACGGCACGCTCTACCGCCGCGGCAATTTCAACGGCAGCTTCGACCAGATGATCGTCGACGCGCTGCTGGACGTGAAGGGGGCCGAGATCGCGTTCTCGCCGGGCTTCCGCTGGGGCACCTCGCTGCTGCCGGGCAGCCCGGTGCTGATGGAGGACCTGATGGACCAGACCGCGACCACCTATTCGTATTCCACGCTGACCGAAATGACCGGCGCCACCATCAAGACCGTGATGGAGGACGTGGCCGATAACCTGTTCAACCCCGACCCCTACTACCAGCAGGGCGGCGACATGGTGCGCGTGGGCGGCATGAGCTACGCGATCGAACCGAACGCGAAGATGGGCTCGCGCATCCAGGACATGCGCCTGAACGGCAAGCCGATCGACGCGGACAAGAAGTACAAGGTAGCCGGCTGGGCGCCCGTGGCCGAAGGCGCCAGTGGCGAGCCGGTATGGGACGTGGTCGCCGGCTGGCTGCGCGACAAGAAGACGGTGCAGGCGCGTGCCGTCAACACGCCGCGCCTGATCGGGGTGCAGGGCAATCCGGGCTTGCTGGCATGAGATGGGTTTTAGCCGCGGCGGCCTTGCTGCTTGCCGGCGCCGTGCACGCGGCGCCGCTGCCGGTGAAGGGGCAGGCGGTGACGCTGCCCGCGCTGGCGGCCGCCGCGCATCTGCCTCCCAAGGCGCTGGAAGGCAAAGTGGTCGTGCTCGCGTGGTTCGCGACATGGTGCCCCTTCTGCATGCATGAAGCACCGCAGCTGGAAAGGCTGTACACGGCCAATTCAGAGCGCCTGCTGGTCATCGGCGTCAACATCGAACACGGCGACAAGGAGCAGGCAGCCAAGGTGAATCAGTGGACGACACGCTTCGGCTGGAAGTTCCCGGTGGTGCTGGACGCGGCCGCGCTGGAGGGCATCGTCGGCAAGCCGAAAGGGCTGCCGGCGCTGGTCGTGCTGGCGCGCGACGGCACCGTACACCAGGTCGAATCGGGCGAAATGCTGGATGAGGATTTCGACGACATCGCGACCTTCGCGCGGAACGACAAGCCATGATCCGGCGCCTGGCATGCATTTTCCTGCTGATGTTGGCGCCAGCCGCCTGTGCCGCGCCGGCTGTGTCACCACTGGCCGACTGGCAGGCCGACAGCCGCGAAGCCGCGCGCAGCGGGCGCCCGCTGGTACTGTTCTTCACCTTGCCCGGCTGCCGCTACTGTGAGGACGTGCGCCAGCGCTACATGCTGTCGCTGGTGCGGCAGGGCCGGCTGGTGCGCGAAGTCGTATTGGGCGATAGGGCGCCGGTCGCAGGCATGGACGGCGCGCCGACCCAGGAAGCGGTGGTGCGCAAATACGGCGTGCGTGCGGCGCCGACGGTGTTGCTGGTGGATGCGCAGGGGCGCGTGCTGGCCGAGCCGATCGTCGGCGGCGATGTGGCCGGCATGTACGGCGGCTATCTGGACAATGCCTTCGAACGGGCAGGGCGGGAGCTGTCCCGCCGGCCTTAGCGGATGCGGGCGTTGCGAAAGCGGGCCAGCAGGGCTTCCATCTGGTTTTCCGCCGACGCCTGCAGGGCGAAGCGCTTGCGCATCTCCGAGCGCTTGTGCGACGGGACCGATTCGAGGTCGCGCGGGGCGGCCTCGCAGGGCAGCTCGAAATTGCCGTCGCTGCGCTGGGTGGCTTTCATTTCGCGCCAGGTGGCGTCGTAATCGGACGAGATCCGTTCGACGCGGCGCCAGTTGACGACGATGCGGTTGCTGTTGCTGACCAGGATGACGTTCTCGCAGCCGAGGCAGGCGCCGAGCCGGCGCAGGACCGCGACCATGAAATTCTTCGGGCGGAAGCCGTGCAGTTCGCGCGTGAGCTGCTTGACGACGGCCGCGCCGTTGTCGGCGCTGATGCCTTGCAGTCCGCCCAGCGCCAGGTGGCGGCGTCCATCCTGCAGCATGAAGGTGAAGCTGAGCGTGTAGAGGGTCTGGCCGTGGCTGCACAGGTGCAGCGCCAGTTCGCCCTCGCGGTGCGCCTCGCTGATCGCCGACAGCTTCAGGCTGACCGGCATGCCGCCCTTGCCCTCGAACTCGGCCAGCGTCACCGGCACCAGCGCGGCGCGCCGCACCAGCTGCACCAGGCCCGCTTCGCCGATCGCGCGGTAGTGATTCATCAGCACGTCGACGCGGCCGCCGCAGCCGAGGTGGTTCGACAGGTAGGGACGGTAGATCTTGTGGACGATCTTCGGCAGCGTCGGCGCCAGGTCGCGCAGCACCGGGTGCTGCTCGACGTAGCCCTTCCAGCGGCGGGTGTGGCGCGGATGGAGCGCGGCGCCCAGGATCAGCTTAGCGCGGTCCTTCAGCGTCGGGCGGTACGGGCTGGTAATCAGGTACTCGGTCAGATACATAGTGAATCCCGGCGCGCTTCAGGGGCCGGCTAAGGAAGCGGCAAAGTATAGTGGAGGCAATGTTCCGTAAAGATTACGGTTTTGTAATCTGTTGCAAGCGTCGGCGGACTCCGATATTGGGTTTGTAACGTAATGTATCTGCCGCGTTGCCGTCCATCATCAGCGTGCATACGGGCAGCGTCAATGCGCTCGCGGGAAACTTTCGGTGGTTACACAACACTTTTTCAGGCTTTTGATGCCGCAGGGGGCGCAGGTCGCCCGTGCGAGCCCCGTGCTATAGTCGGAAATGGCGATTTCGCCATCAGTCATAGCGCCAATCATGTTGCATTGCCTACTCATCGAAGACGACACCGAGACGCGCCGCCATCTTTCCACCGGCCTCCAGCGCCACGGCTATTCCGTAACGGGCTGTGCCGACGGAAGCGAGGGCGAGCGCATGCTGCGGGACGGGAACTGGGACGTGGTCATTCTCGATCGTATGCTGCCCGGCGTGATCGACGGCCTGGCCCTGCTGGAAGGGATGCGCAGCCGCGCCGACGCCACGCCGGTGCTGGTGCTGAGCGCCATGAACAGCGTCGACGAGCGCGTGCGCGGACTGCACGCCGGCGGCGACGACTACCTCGCCAAGCCGTTCGCGCTGGCCGAGCTGCTGGCCCGGGTCGAGAACCTGGTGCGGCGCGCCGCCAGCACGCGCGCGGTGAGCCAGCTGCAGGTGGCCGACCTGCAGCTCGACCTGCGCGCCATGCGCGCCTCGCGCGCCGGCCAGACCATTCCGCTGCAGCCGCGCGAGTTCCGCCTGCTCGAATACCTGATGCGCCACGAAGGCCAGACCGTCACCCGCACCATGCTGCTGGAAGACGTATGGGACTACCATTTCGACCCGCAGACCAACGTCATCGACGTGCAGGTCAGCCGCCTGCGCGGCAAGGTCGACAAGGGCTTCGACCTGCCGCTGATCCATACCGTGCGCGGCACCGGCTACACCCTGAAGGCGCCAACCGCCGATGACAGCGCCCAGCTTTAGCCTGCGCGGATCGATCGCGGCGCGGCTGGCGCTCGGCTACGGCCTGCTGGTGGCGCTGTCGATGGCCGCGCTGGCGGCGGTGCTGTACTTCGGCACGGTGGGCGTGCTCGAACATTCGATCGACGCCAAGATCAATTCCGTCGCCGAGCGCCTGATGGAGCGCTACCGCGAAGGCGGCCTGGACGCGCTGCAGGACGAGATCGGACTCCAGCTGAACGACCGCATCGACACCGACACCGAAGTGCTGGTGCTGCTGTCGCCGCAGGGGCGGGCGCTGGCCGGCAACCTGCGTGGCTGGAGCGGACCGCCGCCGGTGCTGGACCAGATGGCCTATCGCACGCTATCGCGCGAGGGCGAGCGCTTCTCGGCGCGGCTGTTGACCTTGCCGCTGGACGGCGGGGCGCGGCTGGTGGTCGGGCGCGACCTGCGCGAGGTGGACGCGGTGCGCGGCGTGATCGAGCGTGCGCTGGCCGTCGCCGCCGCGGTGTCGCTGCTGCTGGCCTTCGGCGGCGCGCTGCTGTTCCGGCGCCAGCTGGAACGCCGCATCGGCAGTATCCGCCGCACCGCCGGCCAGATCGCCGCCGGCGACCTGTCGCGCCGTATCGCCATCCGGGGCGACGACGAGTTCGCCCGCCTGAACGCC
The DNA here is from genome assembly GCA_023389425.1 of Pseudomonadota bacterium. Lineage (GTDB taxonomy): Bacteria > Pseudomonadota > Gammaproteobacteria > Burkholderiales > Burkholderiaceae_D > Telluria. Next base: position 9,958 of record JAEWEK010000411.1, read on the forward strand.
GACATCAACCGTATGCTCGACCGCATCGAGGAGCTGATGGAAGGCGTGCGCCACGTGTCCAACTCGATCGCGCATGACTTGCGCACGCCGCTGGGCCGGGTACGCGCGCGGCTCGAAACGGCGCTGCAGCTGGCGGCCGGCCCGGAAGCGCTGGAAGCCAGCGCGCGCGCCGCGATCGAGGAAATCGACAACGTGATTTCGGTGTTCGAAAAGCTGCTGCAGATCGCCGCCGCCGAATCCGGCGTGCGCGGCGCATCGTTCGAGCAGATCGACCTGCAGGCGATCGCCGCCGACATCGTCGAGCTGTACGAGCCCGCCGCCGAGATGCAGGGCGCGACCCTGGCCATCGAAGCGGACGGCCCGCATGTCGTGCGCGGCGACCGCCAGCTGGTGGCGGGCGCGCTCGCCGGCCTGATCGACAATGCGCTCAAATACGGCGGCGCCGGCGTCGACATCAAGGTCAGTGTGCGCGCCGAGCCGGGACAGGTGGCGCTGGTGGTGCGCGACGACGGGCCTGGCGTACCTCCCGGCGATCTGGCCCGCGTGTGCGAGCGCTTCTACCGTGTCGACCGCAGCCGCCACCTTCCCGGCAACGGCCTGGGGCTGTCGATCGTGACCGCCATCGCGCGCCAGCACGGCGGGCGGCTGGTGGTCGCCAACGCCGCACCGGGCCTCGAAGTGCGCCTCGAACTTCCTCCATTGCCCGAGCGGCAGGACAGCGAGATTACGGTCCCGTAATCATTACTGACTTGTAATTCACGCGCTGTCGGTACGCCGTATCATCTCGACCGCAAAATACGCCGCCGTGTTGCGCGCGCGGCTTTCGCGTCACGAGAACCCTATGCACCTCAGCCGAATCGCCTGTGTCTTCCTGGCCTTGAGCCTTGCTGCCTGCGCCCAGCCGCAGCGTGCCGCGCTGGCCGACTGGGAGCACGGGGCAAGGCGCGCACGCGTCATCGAAGCGGTCGATCCCGCGCTGGCGCGCGACCAGCTGCCCGTTTGCCTGCAGGCGCTGCCGGCCGGCGAGCTGGCGGCGCGCCGCTTCGTCAGGGTCCGCTACTGGCATGGCCGCCGTTCCTTCACCGAGGTGGCGGAAGCGACGGCTGGCGTGGAGCTGCGCTCCGGCGACGCGGTCGAACTGTGGCCCGATGCGTGTCCAGCGCGGGTGGCGCGCATGCTGGCCGCGGCCGGCCAATAAGAATCCGGAGTAGAGAAATGCGACGTTTGACTCGCGCGATGGGAATCGCGCTGCTGCCGCTGGCCGTTTGCGTGCCGCAGGCCCATGCCGACACACCGCTGTCGCTGGCGCAGGCAGTGCAGCGCGCGCTGGCGCACAACCACGACGCGCGCCTGGCCGACATCGCCGTCGACAGCGCCGATGCCGCAGTGACGCAGGCGCAGGCCGCGCCCAACCC
>JAEWEK010000415.1 GCA_023389425.1 Pseudomonadota bacterium
ACCAGACGATGCTGTAGCTGGGGCGCCGCGGCGCCGCCGACTGCCTGCCGCCGTGCTTCTCGGTGATGACCGTGCCGGGGCGCATGCTCTGCAGCTCGGCTTCGACGGCCGCGCGCCCGGCGTCCGGCACCACGCGGTGATAGTTGAAGGCCTTGATGAAGGGGTGGCGCTTGAGCAGGGGCGCCGTGAAATCGTGGAACTGCGCGCGCGACACCGGGCCGGCGGTCGCGAACAGCTGGTTGGCCACCGCCGCCACCTCGACCGCCTCGTTCAGGCCCTGGCGCACCATCGCCACCCGCTGCGCCGCGCGCTGCTCGAAGGCGAGGGTCTGGTTGTCGTACTCCAGGTGGCTGGCGGCCACGAACAGGGCGGCCGACGCCGCCAAGCCGCTGCCCAGCGTCAAGGTCGCTGCAAAGCTCAGGTTGAGTGGCCGGAGACGAAGCATGGGCAGTGGTGTCGAAAGGGGATCAAAAATTGCCGGTGGGCATCAACGCGCCAGTGTGTCATAACTGGCCGGATTGGGCAATCGAATCGTGCGGCGTGCCGAAACGCCAGTGGTCAGGCGGTGACACGGTGCGCCAGCCAGGCCACCAGCAGGCGCGCGAACAGCCAGTTGAGCCAGCGCGCGCCCAGGCCGCGGCCGTCGCCGAAGCGGGCGCACAGGCGGCCGGCCCGGCCGCCGCCATCCTTGAGGGCGAAGAAGATGTGGTTGTTGCCGGCCGCGCCGTCCAGCCAGCAGACGCGCTGGCCGAAGGCATGGCGCAGCCGCGCCAGCATCGCATCGCGCGCCTTGTCGTAGCTAAAGATGTTCGCCACCGCCACGCCGCCCGCGGCCAGCAGCGCGTGGCAGTCGGCGTAGAAGCGCGCGCTGCCCAGGGCGGGCGGCAGGCCGTCGGCGTCGAAGCCGTCGATCAGCAGCACGTCGGCGGCGCCGGGCATACGCGCCAGGTACCGGGTGGCGTCGGCGTGCACCACCTGGAAGCGGGCGTCGTCCGGCGGCACCCGGAACTGTTCGCGCAGCGCGATCACGTCGCGCCGCAGTTCGATGACGGTGATGCGGGCCTGGGGGAAGTGGCGATAGCAGAATTTGGCCAGCGAGCCGCCGCCCAGGCCCACCATCACGATATGGCGCGGGCGCGGCACGAACAGCGCGAAACCCATCATCGCCCGGGCGTAGGCCAGCACCAGCGCGTCCGGGCGCGCCACCAGCATCTCGCTCTGGATGTCGCCGGCCACGAATTCCAGCGTGCGGCGGCCGTGCTCCGTGCGCACCAGCGGCGCCGGGGCCGGATCGGGGACGGAGGAGTGCGGATGCGCCATCGCCCAAGTATATGCCAGCGGCGGCGCTGGTTGTCGGCTTGTTACCAAGCATGAGTTTCTGATAAGCTCGTTCCCGCAGCCATTCGGAGAACCTGCATGTTCCTGGATCATCCCGCCATCAGCGCGACCAACAGCCAGACCGAGCCCGATCGCATCGAGCGGCTCAACCGCGTGTATGGCTATGCGATGTCGCTGGCCGATGGCGACGGCTGCCCGTCCTTCGTGGACAAGCTCACCCAGCTGCACGATCACAAGGGCACCCTGATCGTGTTCTGGCACGAGGCGCCCTCCGATGCCGAGAAGGCGTACTGGCAGCGCGCCTGGGCCAGCAAGGTCGGCGACGGCAGCGGCAACGTCGAACACGAATACTAAGAAGGCCGCCACCGATGGATTCGACCGCACTGGTTCTCGCGCTGGGCAACCTGGCCCTGTGCGCCACCCTGTTTTTCTATGATTACGGCAACCCGCGCGACGGCGCCACCGCGGCCTGGTCGCTGGGCCGCCAGGTGCAGGCCGGCGGCTGGCTGCTGCTGGCGCTGGGCGGCAGCGGCGTGTTTCCCGAAGCGCTGGCGCTGCCGGCCGGGTATGCGCTGCTGTTCGGCGGCGTGGCCTGGGAAGCGGGAGCGTTCTGGGAAGCGGCCGGACGGCTGCGCTGGCGCCGGCCGACAGCGGTCGCGCTGGCGCTCGCCATCGCCATCTTTCTTGCCTGCTATCACCTCGACGCGGTCGGGCTGCGCGCGGTCGCGGCCTCGCTGATCCTTGGCGTCTTTTATATGTCGGCCGCGCTGGCGCTGATGGGCGGCTGGGGCGCAAGCTCGATGCTGCGGCGCTTCCTGGCCGTCACCGGCGCGCTGCTGGCGCTGATCGTCGCGGCGCGCGGCGTGCTGGTGCTGGCCATGCCGCAGGGCTGGGGATGGCTGTCGAACGGGCTGCTGCGCGAATGCTACATCCTGGCGCTGTATGCCTCGATGCTGCTGTATGCTTTCGGCATGCTGCTGCTCGGACGCGAGAAGCTGCAGAGCGAACTGGCGCGGCTGCAGATAGTGGATCCCATGTCCGGCGTCCCGAACCGGCGCGGTTTCTTCGACCTGCTGGCGCCGTGGATGTCGCTGGCACGCCGGCCCGGCCAGCCGACCGCGCTGGTCACGCTCGATCTCGACCAGTTCAAGCGCGTCAACGATGGCTACGGCCATCCGGCCGGCGACGCCGTGCTGCGGCACGTGGCCGACGTCTGCAAACGACAGTTGCGCGACAGCGACCAGCTCGGGCGGCTGGTGGGCGGCGCGTTTGCGATCCTGCTGCCGCGCACGGGCATGGACGAAGCCAGCCTGGTGGCCGAACGCATGCGCGCGGCGATCGAGGGCAGTCCGTGCAAAACGGAGCGGGCGCTGATCGCGATGACGGCCAGCTTTGCCGTCACCACGCTTCGTCCCGACGACAGCACCGTGACCTTGTTCCAGCGGGCTGACGCGGCGCTGCAGGAGGCCAAGCGCAAGGGCCGCAACCGGGTGGAGCAGGCGGCTTTGGTGGCGGCGCTGGAAGCGGCCGACGCCTGAGGCAGGACGATGCGCTTGCTAACACATCTGTGGAGGTTCCCATGGACAGCTTCATCGATCAGGTGTACGAGGCCGCCGTGGTCCCGGATCGGTGGCCGGTTCTTCTCGATCGAATCGGACAGCATTTCGATGCGAAGGGCGGCCTGATTTTCACCGCTTCCACCGACGGCACGCGCTGGATCGGTGGCGGCGAGGTGGTGGACATCATGCAGGAGTTCATGGCTGCCGGATGGATGGCCCACAACGACAGGCCGGCCCGCGTGCTGGCGCGGAACCATCCCGGCTTCCTGACCGAACTCGACGTCATGACCGACGACGAGACGCGCGAACTTCCGGTGTTTCGGGATTTTCTTCGGCCGAAGGGATGCTTCGCCACGGCGGGAACCTTTGTCAATGGATTGAACGACGATAAGATGATCGTCTCGGTCGAAGGCTTCCTGGACCACGATGCGTCGCACGCCGCCGTTCCATACCTGGATTCGCTGCGTCCGCATCTGGGCAGGGCGGTGC
>JAEWEK010000004.1 GCA_023389425.1 Pseudomonadota bacterium
CAATGGGGTTCCCGCCTCCGCGGGAACGACGGTCTTGTAATGTCGCGTTAGTGGCGCGAGACGGTCTTAGCGCCACTAACGCGACATCGCTAAAGCAAAACGTGCCGGCAGTGCCCGCACAATGGGGTTCCCGCCTCCGCGGGAACGACGGACTGTCGCGTTAGTGGGGCGAGACGGTTCTAGCGCCGCACCGGCGCAATCGACTCCGCGTAATCGTACAGCGCGCCAAGAATCTCTTCCCCGCGCTCGTCCGCCGTCTCCGACAGCACATCGATCTCTCCCATCAACTGCTCGATCGTCCGCGCGCCGCCCGCACCTTCGTACAGGCGCGCCGCGCGATGCTCTTCCCACTGCGCCAATTCCTGCTCCGACAAAGTGTGCGGGAAATTGCGTGCGCGGTAGCGGAAGACGAGTTCGCCCAGACGCTGGTCGTCGAAGGACGGCCGCATCTGCGCGAGGCGTTCCGGCGATTCCATGCGCAAGGATTCCAGCTTGCGCCGGTCGCCATTGCCGACGAAGCCGCCGTACAAATCTTCATCCACGTCCGCCGCTTCCGCGCGCGGCCGCTGGTACACCTGCGCCCACACCTCCGCCATCTGCGGCCCGCGCGCCGCCAAGGCCGCGTTCGCCAGCCCTTGCTCGATATCGATCCCCCACCGCGCCGCCTGCGCCGCACTCAGTGTTTTGAGATTGGACACCAGCATCGGCGATTTGTTCAGGTGGACGCTCTTGATCGGCAGGCGCGTCACGCCTTCCGGCAGGTCGGCGCTGCGGGTGAACATGCGCAGGCGGATCGTGTCCACATCCAGCCCGAACAGCTCGGTCGGGTCGTAGCAGCAATCCCAAACCAGGATTTCGTTCTTGTTGGTCGGATGCGCCGCCAGCGGCCACACCAGCGCCAGGCAGCCGCGCTCCGCCGGGAACATGCCGGACACGTGCAGGAAAGGCTGGCGCAGCGCCGGATCCAGGTGCAGGCCCATTTCCTGTGCGACCTTGTCCTTGTTGCGCAGGCTGAGGCAGAACTCGAACAGCCGTGGCTGCTTGTCGCGGATCAGGCGCGCCATCGCGATGGTCGCGCGCACGTCCGACAGCGCATCGTGCGCCGCTTCGTGCACGAGGCCGTTGGCGCGCGTCAGGTTCTCCAGCCTGAAGCTGGGCTTGCCATCTTCATTGCGCGGCCACTCGATGCCTTCCGGCCGCAGCGCGTAGGTCATGCGCACGACGTCGAGCAGGTCCCAGCGGCCGCAACCGTTCTGCCACTCGCGCGCATACGGATCCATCAGGTTGCGCCAGAACAGGTGGCGCGTGATTTCGTCGTCGAAGCGGATGGTGTTGTAGCCGACGCCGATCGTGCCCGGCTGGCTGAACGCGTCGGAAATGGTCGCCGCAAACTGGTGCTCAGGCACACCCCATTCCAGGCATTGCTGCGGCGTGATGCCGGTGATCAGGCAGGACTGCGGATCGGGCAGGAAGTCCGGCGCCGGCTGGCAATACAGCATGATCGGGTCGCCGATTTCGTTCAGCTCGGCGTCGGTGCGGATGGCGGCGAACTGGGCCGGCCGGTCGCGCCGCGGCACCGCGCCGAAGGTTTCATAGTCGTGCCAGAGGAAGGTATGGTTGCTCATAAAGGTGTGCTTCGCGGCCCGCGCAGTGCGGGCGAGGGTCAATCGGTCACAGCGAAATCGTGTCGCGGCCGGCTTCCTTGGCGCGGTAGAGCGCGGCATCGGCGGCCTCGACCAGCGCGTCGTCGCTCAGGCCCGGCTCGAGCGAGGCGATGCCGAAGGAGCCGGTGATGTGCGGCAGCGGCAGGCGCATGTCGTCGAACACTACGGTCTCGCGGATGCGCTTGCACAGGCGGTCGGCTACGCTCACGGCGATCTTGCTGGTGGTTTCTGGCAGCACGACCATCATCTCTTCGCCGCCGTAGCGCACAGCATAATCGGTCGGACGCAGCGCGTTGCGGATCACGCTGGCGGCGACGCACAAGGCACTGTCGCCGGCCAAATGACCATGCGTGTCGTTGAACTTCTTGAAATGGTCGAGGTCTATCATCACCAGGGACAGCGCACGGCCGTCCTGGCGGGCGCGCCCGACCAGCTTGGTCAGCATCTCGTTCAGCCAGGCGCGGTTGTACAGGCCGGTAAGCGGGTCGTTCAGCGACAGCTGCCGGTAGAACTCGCCCAGCTTCTGGCGTCGGCGCAGCAATGCGTTGGCGGCGCGCACGCGAAAGGACAGCAGCCGCAGCAGGTTGCGCGGCAGTGCGCTGGATTCTTCGATCAATTGCCACACGAGTTTGTGCTCGATGATGAGCAATTCGCTGTCTTCGGTGGCCGTGATGCGCGACAAATTGGGGGCCTCGTCCAGTACCGACTGTTCGCCCACGCTTTCGCCGGGGTGGATCATCGTGACCGTGCTGTCGTGAATGCCCACCGGCACGTCCGACTCCACGGCCAAGGCACCGGACAGCACGATGTACAGCCGTGCAAGGAAAGGATCGGACACCAACCCGGCTTTGGGAACGCGGACCACCTCGCAGCCCGCCAGCGCAGCGACGACAGCTGGTTCATTCGACTCGCTGAACAGCTGCAAGTCGCGGATCGTGTAGCGGGAGGCACCGAATGTGCCGATCGGTTCCAAAGTTGTTCCCCAGTATTGATATTGCCGAACATGATACCCGATTGGAAGATACTAGCGGTCGCTGGCGTTTCATAAACAACAGTGGTCCAATAGCGTTCATGCAAGTGCTTACTCACCGCCTGACGGACGCGCTGGGCCGCGTCCACACTCCCGCGCCGGATGCCCGCATCGTCTCGCTGGTACCTTCCATTACCGAATTGCTGTGCGATCTGGGCCTGGCATCCAGGCTGGTCGGCCGCACGGGTTTCTGCATTCACCCGGCCGATGTGGTCGCCGGCATTGCCAAGGTGGGCGGCACCAAGGATGTGAATATCGACAAGATCCGCAAGCTGGCGCCGACGCATCTCGTCGTCAATATCGACGAGAACGAGAAGCCAACGGTCGACAAGCTCGCCGAATTCGTGCCGAATATCGTGGTGACGTATCCCTTGGTCCCGCGTGACAACCTCGGCTTGGCGCAACTGATGGGCGGCATCTTCGGCGCGGAGGAGGCAGCCGGACGTTGGTGCGCGGCATTCGAAGCCGAGTACGCGGCGCTGCGCTCTTCCACGGGCGGCCCGGCGCGGACCGTGCTGTACTGCATCTGGAAGGATCCGTGGATGAGCGTGTCCGCTGCCACCTACATCGCCGCGATGCTGGCCGAGCTGGGCTGGACGGTGCCGCGGCTGGCGCCGGACGATACGCGCTATCCGCGTTTCGCGTGGTCCGACCAGCTCGTGGCGGGGCTGGATGCGGTGCTCTTGTCGACCGAACCCTATCGTTTCACCGACGAACATGCGGACGCGCTGGAGCGGCAGTTGGGCATTCCGGTGTTTCTGGTCGACGGGGAAATGATGTCGTGGTACGGGAGCAGGGCGCTGGCGGGATTGCGTTATCTGCGCGACGTGCGGGCGATGGTGGAGGGAACCGGCTGAGACAGCGTCGCCACCGCCTGCGCGAGGACGACGCTGTGCGCCACGACCTCAGGAACTTGTGAGGTTCTTGTACGATTCCGCTTCCACCGGCAGCGGTTCGTGCATTTTCTTCGCATTCAGACGGCCAAGCGCGCTGTCGATTGCACGTTCGAGCTTGCCGCCGGCCTTGGCTATGGCCTGGTGCAGGTCGGCGGCATGCTCATGCACCACCACCGACTCATATCCGGTCACGCGCGCTTCCATCATGCAGTGATTGCCGCCATCGGCGCGCTTTTGCTGGTTCTCGTTACTCAGGTGCACATCCACTCGGCGGATGTGCTCGCCGAATCGTCCCACCGCGTTCTCGACCTCGGTCCGCACGTAGTCGTCCAGCCCTTGATGCCGGGTCTTGAAGCTGTTGTCGGTGTTAACGCTGATATCCATGAGATCACTCCTTTCCGTGTAACCCGATGTGATCTTACGCTTTTCGCCAGCCCTCAAGCGCCCCCGACGACGGTCACTGGTTCAGCATGCCGGCCGCAATATTGATCGACAACCCGAGAATGGCGACGTTGAAGAAGAACGACAACACGGACTGCGCCAGCGCGAGTTTGCGCATGTGGCGGCTCTGGACGGTCACGTCCGAGGTCTGGGCGGCGACCGCGATGGTGAATGAGAAATACAGGAAATCCCAGTAATCCGGCTGGTTCATTTCGGCAGGGAACTGCAGCGGGCGCACTTTTTCGCGCGACAGGTAGAACAAATGAGCGTAGTGGAAGCAGAACAGCATGCCCACCACCAGCCACGAGCCCAGCACCGTCAGTGCCGTGAAGGCATAGCGCAGCGGACGCTGGTCCGCTTTCAGATGGGGAATATCGCCGAGCTCCCAGATAATGGCCGACATGCTCAGGACCGCGCCCAGGACCAGTGCGAGCAGGACGATGCCCGCGTTCTCGTCCTGCTTGTCGGCGATCTCGCGGACACGCCGATGGTCAGAGTGCATGATGACCCACATCATCGTCATCAGGTACAACCACACGGCCGCGTTCCAGCCGAGCAGGGCGCGGGTGAGCGGTGCTTCCGTGTTCGGCAAGAGCAGTCCGACCACGACCCCGACCGCGATCGCGAGGGACAGGTGAGGGCGGGACTGGATGAATCGGTGACCGAGCAGGTTCTTGCCGTCGTTCATGGAAATGGCTGGAATGTTATCGTCCAGCCATTATTCCACATCGCTCAGGAAGCGCGCGCCGCTTCTTCCTTCTCGTGGTGCGGGAAGCGGTCCATCTTCGACAGCACCGGGAACAGGATCGACCAGATGCCGGTGACGGCCAGCGTGGCCGCGCCGCCGAGCAGGATCGCGCGGACCAGGCCGAACCAGCCGGCGGTCAGGCCCGATTCGAACTCGCCCAGCTCGTTGGAGGCGCCAATGAACACCGAGTTGACGGCGGACACGCGGCCGCGGATCTCGTCCGGCGTTTCGTATTGCACCAGCAAGTGACGCACGTAAACGCTGATCATGTCGCCGGCGCCGAGGATCGCCAGCGAGACGAGCGCGACCGCGAAGCTGCCGGTCCAGCCGAGGACCAGGGTGGCTAGGCCGAACAGCCCCACGCCGCCGAACATCCAGAAGCCGACGCGGCGGCGGATGGGAAAGAAGGCCAGCGCAATCGAGCACAAGGCAGCGCCGGCGCCGGGCGCGGTCCGCAACAGGCCGAGGCCGGTCGGGCCCGCGTGCAGCACGTCATGCGCGTAGGCCGGCAGGAGGGCGGTGGCGCCGCCGAACAGCACGGCGAACAGGTCGAGCGAGATGGCGCCCAGCACGATCGGGCGCGACCACACGAAGCGCAGGCCTTCGAGCAGGGTATGCCAGCTGACCGGGTTCTTGTTCATTGCCTGCGGCGCGCTTTTGGTGATGCCCATCAGGATGACGGCCAGCACCAGCAGTACCGACGAGCTCGCATACACGGCGGCCGGACCGAGGATGTACAGCACGCCGCCCAGCACCGGGCCGGTAATCACGGCGACGTGGAAGCTGGACGAACTGAGCGCGACCGCTTCGCTGAATTCTTCGTTGGGCACGATGTTGCGCAGTACCGCCTGCGAGGCCGGCATCATGAAGGCGCGGGCGCTGCCGAAGATGACGAGGATCGCGAACACGAAGCCGACGGCTGAACTTCCGCTGAAGGTGAACATCAAAAGAAGGAGCGCGCACAGCAGCTGGGCGGCCTGGCACAACTGGACGATCACGCGGCGGTTATGGGTATCGGCAACGTGGCCGGCCCACAGGATCAACAGCAGGAAAGGAGCAAATTGCGCGAGGCCGATCAGACCAAGGTCGAACAGGCTGCCGGTAAGCTGGTACACCTGCCAGCCGACGGCCACGCTTTGCATCTGGACGGCAATCGTGCCGAGGAAACGGGAGGACAGGTAAAACGACAGGTTGCGGTTGCGAAGGACGCCCAGGCCGCGGGACGAGACTGACATAAATGCTTTCAGGACAATTGTTGGCGAACGCCACAGAGTATTGTGCCTGAAAAGCTGAATATATTAAGCACCACCGACAAAAGGCAGGCCGCCAAGACAGACCGCCAAGACAGACCGTCGTTCCCGCGCAGGCGGGAACCCCATTTATCCAACATAAACAATTGCTGCGGGAACGACGGTCCATCGAACCACTTAGCTGTAAAGGCTTACTTCACAAACCTCACCGCAAACTTGTCATCCGGCTGGTCCTTCATTTCCCAGAAGGGTTTTTCGCGCGGATCCGACGGAGCGCGCAGGTAGTCGCTCTTGCTGTCGACCTTGAAGCCGGCCTTGGTCACTTCCTCGATCACGGTCGCCTCATCGATGCGATGTAGGGTCTTGGTGTCGTTCAGGCCGTGGCCGGCCTTGGCCGAATTATCGATGACCACGAACTTGCCGCCCGGCTTGAGCGCATCGTAAATGTGCTTGTTCATCGCGTTGCGGTCGGTCGGGGAGTTGACCACGTCGTGATAGTTCATATTAATGACGACGAGGTCGAGCGGCGGCAAATCCTTGGCCGGATTTTCCATCGGGGTCACCACCGCGCGCAGGTTCTGCTGCTTGTTGGCGGCGAGGCGCGCCTGCAGCTTCGGCGATTCCTTCTGCCCTTGCGCCCACACTTCGCCGCCCGGTCCCACGGCCGCGGCCAGCAGGGCGGAGCTGGTGCCGCCGCCGGCATCCAGGTCCAGCACTTTCATGCCGGGTTTGGCTTCGACAAAGGCGAGGAATTCCGCCGGCTTGCGCTTGGCGTCGCTCTTGCGGTCGTCGTCGGTGCGCGCCGGGCTGTTGATGGCGGCCTGATAGTTGGCTTGCGGCGAGGCTTCGGCGGCCAGTGCGTGACCGAAGACAGCGCTCGCGGAGAGGGCGAGCACGGCGAGTGCGAGTCGATGTTTTTGCATTTAAGTGACCCTTCCAGTGAGATTGATCGGTGCGCCGCCTCCGCGTGCGCAACCCGCATAACATACCTGAAACCATTATCAGAAGCACCAACATTCGCGTGCATACGCCAATGCCCCGCCAAAATCGCCGAGAATGCCGATAGGGAGGACGTACGAGTATGCAGCAAGTCATGGTTGAGGATCGCCGCATTGAAACGGGACAGGGAGAAATGCTTGCCCGCCGCTGGCGGCACACGGATGCAAAGGTGCAACCGCCACCGATTCTCCTGTTCCACGACTCGCTCGGCAGCATTGGCTTGTGGCGTCAGTTTCCTGAAACCCTTGCACGCGCCACCGGACGCGATGTGATCGCCTACGACCGCCTCGGCTTCGGCGAGTCGGATCCGCGCACCGGTACATTGGACAATGATTTCGTCCGCAGCGAAGCCGAGCACATCGTGCCGCTGCTGTGCGCCGCCCTGGGCATCGACCGCTTCGTCGCCTTCGGCCACAGCGTCGGCGGCGGCATGGCGGTGCATTGCGCGGCACTGCAATTGGTTTAGAGAGCCTAAGAAAACCGTTCGGTATTCCGGCAACAGATGCGCGAGCCAGCGAGCGAAAGGATTTACCGGCTGTACTTGCTATCGTACGACTGTGTAACGACGGCGCAATAAGTGCCCTTCAAGACGGCGATTGTCGCGGCATTGAAGGCGGCTGATTTTGCAGCGTGCGTCATGCCAAGTAAGAGAGTAAGTGCATAAGCTAGAGGCCTTTGCTGACGTCCGCTTCTGGCCGAATTCTGTCTGTTTGTTACCCGCGGTTCCCGACCCGAAGCTGACTATCCGCATGTTTAGCTTGCTGTTAGAAATCGGTTCAACAGGGCCTGCGCGTCAAGATTGCTCGTCTTTTATTCGTGGTAAAGGGCTCAAAGTCCCAAAAATCCTCAATCATCCCGTCAAAGCCATTCGTGCTGGGCCTCAGACTCATTTGAACACCGGAAAGTCCTGTGTTGCTCCAAATTATAGAGAGTTCTTCTTTTTCTAGTGACCAGTATGCGGCTGAATAATTGAATCTGTCCGAGTTGAGCACAGACAGAACTTGAAAGGCTGAATTGCCTGTCCAAGGCGCTGTTGCTCCAGTTTTCTTAGCTGCGAGGGTGGCTCGTTGGGTGGGGCGATGAACACTGAGTAACAACCAACCACATCATCTTTGGCTTGGCCCGCCACACATATTGATAACAGGGAAGTGAACAGCAGTTATTTCACCTTCGACTCCGCGAAAAACGACTTCGAGTTAGCGGCTAACCAGCATCCAATCAGTGACTGCTCCTTGGTCGAAAGCAGGCTACCACGACCGGCCGCTGCCGACCCAGAGCAGACGCTAGAAGGCGCTGTTGCGAGACTACGCGTCTTCACACAATTCCAGCAGTTTCTCCAGATTTTCGGCAATCACCTCAGTACTGTCGTCAGGACTGATGGGGTCAAAAGAGACAACTCGGTTTTGGGCTGTACCCCCAAGGTCAAACGCGATTAGTTCTCCGCCGCCGTTGCCGCCAATAACGAATACATCTTGTTTCGTGTACGTACCACTCAACCAATAGTCCAAAGCACTCTCTGCAGAATCAAGGCAGAGGTTATAAGGGCTAACGCGCAGTCCAACCTCCCCGCCGTTGCCTGTACGGAGAAGCTCCAGATAGGACTTGGGCAGACTCGGGACCTCTCGTTGGAGCCGATCTAGCACCTCGGGCGAGGCGCCGGGAGGCCTCAGCCAATGCGGAACCGTATTCATGGTTGATAACCTCTACTGGCTAAAATCGTTGGGGTTGCGTGCTACGTCTGCTTTTGGCCGATAGCGGACGGTCAGCGCGGCTCCGCGTACCCGGCTGTTGCCTTCGATAATTCGAAGGTTTTGCCAGTCCTTCCTAGTGCGCCAGGTCTTTTTCGGTGGTGAAGGCGTCGGCGTAGAACTCGTCCGCCGGCAGCTTGCACTGTTCGACGTAGTCCTTGCGCGCAGCATCGACCATCACCGGCGCGCCGCAGGCATACACCTGGAAGCCCGACAGGTCAGGGAAGTCCTGCATCACGGCGAGGTGGACGAAACCGCTGCGGCCTTGCCATTGATCTTCCGGCAGCGCGTCCGAAATGACCGGCACGTAACGGAAGTTCGGCAAGTCGCGCGCCCACTGCTCGCACAGCGCGTGCATGTACAGGTCCTGCGGACGGCGGCCGCCCCAGTACAGCGATACCGGCCGCGTCGACTTCAAATGCATCATGTGCTCGACCAGCGCCTTGACCGGCGCGAAGCCCGTGCCGGAAGCCAGCAGGATGATTGGCTTGTCGGAATCCTCGCGCAGGAAGAAGGTGCCGAGCGGACCTTCGAAGCGCAGGATTTCGCGTTCCTTCATCGTGCCGAACACGTGGTCGGTGAATACGCCGCCCGGCATATGGCGGATGTGCAGCTCGAGCGGGCCTTCGAACGAGGGCGCGCACGAGATGCTGTAGGCGCGGCGCTTGCCGTCCTTGAGCAGGAATTCGATGTACTGGCCGGCGCGATAGGCCAGCGCCTCGTTGGCCGGCAGTTGCAGGGTGATGATCGCGACGTCCTCCGCTGCCTTGCGGATGCTGGCCACGCGGGTTGGCATCTTGCGCACCGGGTAGTCGCTGCTGCCGGCCACTTCGCGTGCTTTGATCACCAGGTCGCCGTGCGGCACCGCGCAGCAGAACAGTGACACGCCGGCTGCTTCCTCGGCCGCGCTCAGCGCCCGTTCCTGGTGCGGCTTGTGGGTCACCGTGCCCTCGACGACCTTGCCCTTGCACGAACCGCAGGCGCCGTTCTTGCACCCGTAGGGCAAGCCGATGCCGGCGCGGATCGCGGCGCCGAGGACGGTGTCGCCCTCTTCGCAAGCGAACTGGTGGCCGCTGGGCTGGACAGTGATCTGGAACGTCATACAATCCTCAACATGAATCAGAACAATCAACAAAAATTCAAACGGCCGCGCCTGCTGATCGTGGGTTGCGGCGATGTCGGCATGCGTCTGTTGCCGCTGGTGCGGGCGCGCTTTCGCGTGTTCGCGGTCACCAGCAATCCGGAGCGGCGCGCCGCATTGAGGGCGGCCGGTGCGGTGCCGGTCGTTGCCGACCTGGACCGCAAGGATAGCCTGCACCGGCTGGCCGGCCTGGCTCGGCATGTCGTGCACCTGGCGCCACCCCAGCCCGAGGGCGTGCGGGATTGCCGTACACGTAACTTGACCGCCATTCTACCCGACGGGGCGCAAGTGGTTTATGTCAGCACCAGCGGCGTGTATGGCGATTGTGGCGGCGCGCTGGTCGACGAAACGCGCACGGTGGCGCCCAAAAATGCCCGGGCACGGCGCCGCGTGGATGCGGAACACGTGCTGCGCGGATGGGCCAGGCGCGCGCATGGAAGGGTGGCGATCCTGCGTACGCCCGGTATCTATGGCCATGACCGGCTGCCGATCGAGCGGCTGCGCGCCGGCACGCCCGCGCTCGCGGCGGACGACGATGTCTACACCAACCACATCCACGCCGACGACCTCGCACGGCTGGTGGCGCTGGCGCTGGTGCGCGGGCTGCCAGGGCGCGTGTATCACGCCAGCGACGACACGCGCATGAAGATGGGCGAGTATTTCGATGCGGTCGCCGATGCCGTTCACCTGCCGCGTCCGCCGCGCCTGCCGCGTGCCCAGCTGGCGCAAGCGGTTTCGTCGGCCACGCTGTCCTTCATGTCCGAATCGCGCCAGCTCGCCAACGAGCGGATCAAGCGCGAGCTGGGTGCGCGGCTGCGCTATCCGACCGTCGAGGCCACTTTGCGGAGCCTGGCGCCGGCGGCGAAGGACTGATGCGGCGCGCGCGCCACAAACGTGCTGCGTTGACGGAACACGGTTGACGCGCCTCAACCCAAAATGGGTTGGCGGTCGTATCGTGGACTTCTCGATGTCAACAGACAACGGCTTTGTGCTAGGGCTGGCCATGGACCAATGCGTTACCCATCCTTCGAAAGAGCAAGTGCGCGCCTACATGCTGGCGCGCGAGCACGCCCTGCGGCCACCACCGCCGCCTGAGGAAATCCGGCGCCAGCTGGGTTGGCGCCTGACGCCGGCGTCGCCGTACACCGCGCTCATCGGACTGTACTTCCTGCCGGCCGCCTTCAGCCAACTGGCGGCGCAGTCGATACTCGATTGGTGCATGGCGCCGCTGCGTGCGCAAATCGGTCGGCCAAACGGGCATTGACGCCTCGAACTCATCGTTCACTTGTCATCGGAGCTTTGATACAGATCAAGCCGTCTGCGCATTCAGAAAATTCCTATGAGTGCTAGGACAGCCCCTAAGTATCATGTGCCTGTAGCAAGAAGACGACGAAAACGCGAGGAAACGGGATGGACGATTGGTCGACGTACGGAATAAAAAAATGCCGTCCAGCGGCAACTGGGCGGCATGCGCTTGGAGAGCGATTAACTAGGCGGCGATGGATTCCGGCAGGCGTGGGCGAATCGAAAAAAGATCGTCGCTTGCTACCCTTTCACCGTCCGCGTTGCCAAGGTGGCCCGACGATGGCGTTTCTCCCTGGCGGGGCGGCGTTCCTGTGCTAGCCGCCTCAGCGTCGTCGTCCGCGCCGGGACCGAACCGGGTCATGTACACGGGGCCGCTGGCAAGTGCGCGGCCACTGGGTGCGGTACGCGTGCCAACCGGGCTGGCCGAGAATGCGGTTCCCTTGCTTGTCGCAGCGCGCGTACCAACCGGGCTTGCCGAGAACGCGATGTCGTTGCCTGCGACAGCGCGCGAACCAACCGGGCTGGCCGAGAACGCGATTCCGTCGCGCGCCGTGGCACGCGATCCGACCGGGCTGGCCGAGAACGCGATCCCGCTGGCAGCTGCACGCGACCCGACCGGGCTCGCCGAAAACGCAATCGCGCCACCCGACGCGGATACGCCAACCGGGCTGGCCGAAAACGCCGTACCGCCGTTCTTCGCCACGAACGCGCCTTCCTGCGCCTGGAAAGACACCAGCCGTCCCGAGCGGTAGGTTTCGCCGAAGGCCGCTTCGTAGATCGTCCGCATGCGCTCACCCAGGCGCTCGTGTGCGGCCAGGTCGTCCTCGCCGCGCAGGCCGATGTAGGGGAAGTGGTGGACGAAGTAGCCGAACACGTCCTGGCAGTCGGCCGCGTACTTCATCGTGTCCAGGATGTGGTAATGCCAGAACGTATCCACGTCCGTGCCCGGTGCGAAGGCCTCGTTCGGGAACGCTTTCATCAGGTACAGGTAGCGCCGGTATTCCGCTTCCACGACATTCGCCTGTTCCAGCGACCACCCTTCGCCGGACTCCTTGTGCATCAGTTTCACCTTGATCGGATCCAGATCCAACTCGACAATTTCCCTGCATTCGCTATACGAGTTCATGGTCCACTCCTGCATAATTGTTGTGAGTACGATTACCCGTGGCACGATAGACGTGTGATGTGCTGACCTGACATAAGCCTCCATCAAGTTTGGGTTAAAGGTCCGGAATTTGTTGACGCGGGCCAACGAGACAAATTCTTGTCTACAAGCACGCCAATGCAGTTGAGTTCTATCAAGCCCCGGCGCGATTTCCTGTCGAAAGCGGGGCGAACTCCGGCACCCGGCGGACGTCGTCCCCGGTGTTGCAGGAGCTGGAAGGGATCAGGCGGTTACTTGCGGTGAGTGATCTTCCTCCACTGGCCGGGCCGGTGCGCCGCCGCAGGGTGGTTCCTGCGGCAGCGGAATGGTGACGTCGATGACGGTGCCGCCTTCGGGCGGGATGCGCACGATAAAAGTCCCGCCCAGCGCCTTGACGCGCTCCTCCATGCCGATCAGGCCGAACTTGCCGGGTGCGTGCTGTCCCAGCTTGATGCCGATGCCGTTGTCGCGGATGCGCATCCGGATCCGTTCGCCCTCGACCCGCAATTCCACGCGCACCCGGGTTGCCATCGCATGCCGCCGCACATTGCTCAGCGATTCCTGCAGCACCCGGAACAGGGCGGTGGCGCCCTGGTCGCCCGCGACGATCTCCACCGTATCCTCGACCAGCTCGCAGCGGATGCCGCTGCGGCGGCGGAATTCCGCGATCTGCCAGTCCACGGCCGCGTTCAGGCCGAGGTCGAGCACGTTCGGGCGCAAATCGTTGATGATCTGGCGCACGCTCTGGATCGTCGTATCGATGTGCCCCAGCGTTTCGGCGGCGCGCGCGTGCAGGATGCGGTGGCGTTCACGCGTGCGGGAAAACAGCATCTGCGCCTCGATCCGCAAGGCGAGCAGGTTCTGCCCGAGGTCGTCATGGATTTCGCGCGCGATGCGCTTGCGTTCCATTTCCTTGATGTGTTCCATGTGCGCCGCCAGCTGGCGCAGCTTCTGGTGCGAGGCGATCAGCTTCGCCTCGCTGTCGCGCAATTCCTGGGTCATCGCGTCGGCCAGCTCGATCGCGTGCGAGCGCGACGCGGTCAGGATCAGGTAGGGCGCGTACAGCAGGGCAGTCGTGGTGAAGCCCGTCAGCAGCGCCAGCCACGGGAAGGAGGTGTCGCTGGTGCGCCGCAGCGCCTCCTTCGGCGCGCTGAAATGCGCGCTCCACTTGCGGCCGTTGAAGTCGATCGGCAACCACACGTCGAAGCGTGCCGGGCCATGCAACAGCTGCCCGGAGGTGCCCTCCGCGCTGCCGCTGTCGTAGATCATTTGTGCCGGCCTTTGCGTGGTCCCGTCGACCGTCTCGACCTGGTTGAACAAGGTCAGGCGCACTGTCTTGAGCGCCATTTCGTCGAGCACGCCGTGCACCAGCTGGCCGACGCTGAAGGCGATCCCGACCGAGCCGAGATAGGCGTCGCGCCGCTGGTCGATATTGTCCAGCGGCGCGCCGGGACGGTACACAGGCAGCCGCATCGCCAGCCCGAACAGCTGCTTCTTCTTCATGATCTCGACCGGCACGCCGGAGGCCGACAGCTCGCCGGTGTCGCGCGCATGGCCGAGCGTCTTCAGCATGACCGGCTGGACGAGGAGATCGGCGCCGATCGAGCTGAGCCATTCGCTTTCAGGTTCGACAAACGTGACGACGGCGTACTCGCGCCGCGGGCCGTCGGGATTGATGCGGAAGGGTGGGCGGCCATCGTTGGCTTCGCGTTCCTGCCGCGCCATGTCCGCTTCGAAGGCGGCGCGCTCGCTGTGGCGCACGTACTGCACGTAATTGATGGTGACGATGGCGGGATAGTTGCGTTCCGCGTCCAGGCCTTCGACGAAGCGGTGGAATTGCTCGCGCGTGAGGTAGGGATCGGCACGGAACAGGCTCTCGGTGGCCCGCACCACATTGGTATAGGACTGGATGCGCGCATTGATCGTGTACTGGGCCGATTGCGCCATGACGCGGAACCGGTCCTGGTTTTCGGTGTCGATCATGCGCGCGACCGAAAAAAAGGCGAGCACGCCCATCCCGAGCGCCAGCCACAGTCCGAACACCAGGCCGGGACTCAGTTTGATGACGAAGCGCGGCCGGCCAATCAACTTCATGACGGTCACCTTCTCAAGGGCTGATGGCATTAATATTTTGCCATCACAGTAGCCAGCTTTGGCCGGGATGGCTAGCTATCAGCTGTCATAGGTTGGGGAGCGCAGGCAAGAAAATGGCGCTGTCCGCGTTAAGTGTTGACTTGAGCACGTCGTCCCGGCGCAGGCCGGGACCCATACTGAGCATATTGGATCGCGGCTGCGGCGAGAGCTGCAAGCACGCGCACTCAGCATGGGTTCCGGCCTCCGCCGGAACGACGAATCACTTTCAACACGTAACGCAGACAGTGCCAAAAAAATGGCGCTGTCCGCGTTAAGTGTTGACTTGAGCACGTCGTCCCGGCGCAGGCCGGGACCCATACTGAGCATATTGGATCGCGGCTGCGGCGAGAGCTGCAAGCACGCACACTCAGCATGTGTTCCGGCCTCCGCCGGAACGACGAATCACTTTCAACACTTAACGCAGACAGCGCCAAAAAAAAATCCCGCCGCGGCATGCAGCCGGGGCGGGATTTTCATGCGGGAGGCGAGGCTTATTTGCCCCAGCTGTCCTTGAGCGTGACGATGCGGTTGAACACCGGCTTGCCCGGCTTGGAGTCGACGCGGTCGGCCACGAAATAGCCGTGGCGCTCGAACTGGAAGCGGTCTTCGGCATTGGCCTTGGCCAGCCCCGGCTCCAGGTAGGCGGTGATGGTCTCAAGCGCGTTCGGATTGAGCGCGGCATGGAAATCCTTTCCGCCGGCGTCAGGATGCGGATCGGTGAACAGGCGGTCGTACAGGCGCACCTCGGCCTGCAGCGCGTCGCGCGCGCTGACCCAGGTGATATTGCCCTTGACCTTGTAATTGTCCGCGCCGGGCGTGCCCGATTTCGAATCCGGGAAATAGTTCACGTGCACCGCGACGACCTTGCCGTTGTCGTCCTTGTCGTAGCCCGTGCATTCGGCCACGAAGCCGTATTTCAGGCGCACGCGGCTGCCCGGCTTGTCGTCCACCGGCGGCGTGAAGCGGAAGTAGCCCTTGGCCGGCACTTCCATGAAGTCCTCTTCCTCGATCCACAGCTCGCGGGTGAACGGGAAGCGCCGGGTGCCCCATTCCGGATGGTGCGGATGCACCGGCGCGCTGCACTCGACCGACTCGCCCTCGGGGAAGTTATCCACGATCAGTTTCAGCGGACGGAGCACGGCGATGCCGCGCGGCGCCTTCGGATCGAGGTCGTCGCGCAGGGCGATTTCCAGGTTGCTCATGTCGATCCAGCCGTCGGCCTTGGACACGCCGCTGCGTTCGCAGAAAAGTTGGATCGATTCCGGCGTAAAGCCGCGGCGGCGCAGGCCCACCAGGGTCGGCATGCGCGGATCGTCCCAGCCGGTGACCGTGCCTTCCTCGACCAGCTGGCGCAGCTTGCGCTTGCTGGTAACGACGTAGGTGGTGTTCAGGCGCGCGAATTCGTACTGGCGCGGCACCGGCTGCTGGAAGAAGCCCCCTTCGGCCAGGGTCCCGACCAGCCAGTCGTAGAAGGGGCGGTGGTCCTGGAACTCCAGCGTGCAGATCGAGTGCGTGATGTTTTCGATCGCATCCGAAATCGGGTGCGTGTAGTCGTACATCGGATAGATGCACCAGTCGTCGCCGGTCCGGTGGTGGTGCGCGTGGCGGATGCGGTATAGGGCCGGGTCGCGCATATTCATGTTCGGCGAGGACATCGCGTCTTCGCTGATCTTGGCACGCAGGATGTGTTCGCCGTCCTTGTACTTGCCGGCCTTCATGTCGCGGAACAGCTGCAGCGATTCCTCCGGCGCGCGGTTGCGGAAGGGCGAGTTGGTGCCCACCTGGCCGAAGTTGCCGCGGTTCTTCGCCATTTCCTCGGCGCTCTGGCTGTCGACGTAGGCCTTGCCGCTCTTGATGAGGTACTCGGCCATCTCGTACAGCTTGTCGAAATAGTCGCTGGCGTAGTGTAGCCAGGCGTCGCCGTCCTGCTCCCAGCTGAAGCCGAGCCACTTGACGGTGTCCATGATGGTGTCGACGTATTCCTGCTCTTCCTTCTCCGGATTGGTGTCGTCGAAGCGCAGGTGGCAGCGGCCGCCGTAATCGCGGGCCAGCCCGAAATTGACGCAGATCGACTTGGCGTGGCCCAAATGCAGGTAGCCGTTCGGCTCCGGCGGGAAGCGCGTGATGACGGACGGCAAGCCCGGGCGCTTGTGCTTGCCCGTGGCCATGTCGTTTTCGACGATCGAGCGCAGGAAATTGGGCGACGGCGTCGTTGCCGCTGCGTTGTTATTGTCGTTGCTCATCAATATTGGAGGAAGTGTAAAGTGGCCGACATTTTACCGTAGCTGCTGCCTGACTGGCCGCTGTGTGGCTAAACGCACGGTGTTGTGGCGCTGAACATTGGATACTGGGGGCATCGCCACCTGTTTGCAAGGCCAAATCATGAAAACGCTTGCAACCGACCCCGTCCTGGTCCTGTCCTGGCTGCTGGCCCAGGCCGGCATGGCCCCGACGCCGGCGCAGACGCCGGCGCCCACGGCCGCACCCATCCCGCACCCGCTCCAGTGATTCCCATCGCGGCAATGTTGCTCACCAGCATCATAGCCTTCGGAACGCTCCGCGACATCTTGTCGCTTTCTATAGGATAATCCCGGTCTTTCTCGTTTTGTCGGCCTTGGGCCGGAGAGTTCGAAGTGGAAAATCTATACGCGATCCTCGGCGTGGCGCCGAATGCGACCGACGACGACATCAAGAAGGTGTACCGCTCGCTGGCGATGCGCTACCACCCGGACCGCAACCAGGCGCCCGGCGCGGAAGCGCGCTTCAAGGCGGTCACCAAGGCTTACGAAATCCTGTCCGACCCGGCCAAGCGCGCCGAGTACAACCAGAGCGTCAACCACCGCATCGTGCTCGACGCGCAAGGCGAGGCTTTCGACCTGTGGCGCTCGCTGTTCGCGCTGCACGGGGTGCACGTCACCTCCTGAGCGGCCGCAAAAATTATGCAATATTTGGTATAAATTATGGCAAGAGTACATCCCGAATTCGCCTACCAGTCGCGTGAACTGGAAGGCCAGATTGAAGGCGTGCTGGGCGACCCGCCCGACCGCAAGAACTATGACTGCATGGTCGACGCCCTGGTGTCCGGCTACACCGAGGGCGACGGCCTGGACGACGTCAACCTGATGAGTTTTGCGCTGGTCGACCGCATCCGCTTCCTCGACCCCAAGGGGCTGGTGCGCGAAGCGTCCGACTACGAAGGCGGCGACCCGGAGCGCGTGTTCGCGATGGCCACCTGCGACGGCGACGCCGGCGCGGCCATGTACGAATCGATGACGCGCGCCCATCCGGAACTGGCGCGCCAGGCCATCATCACCGCCTTCCTGTACAAGAACCAGAACCGCTGGGAAGACGACGACCAGTCGCTCGACCAGCTGGCCGAAGGGGACGAGGGCGACGACGAGGACGAGGACCAGTTCGCGTCCGACGACTTCACGCAGATGTTCGACCAAGACGGAGACAATCAATGAGCGACGACGACAAGAGCTACCTGCCGGCGCTGACCAAGCAGGTGAGCGAGCTTGTGCTTTCCGGCTCGCTGCAGCATGCGGAAGAAGCGCTGTCGCAGGCCGCGGACGAGCAGGGCGACTACGCCGTCGCCGAAGTGCTGTCGACGCTGCCGCCGCACGTGACGGCGCTGCACCTGTCCGGCTTCGACGGCGGCAAGACCTCGCTGGCGACGCTGCTGGTGCCGCCCAAGGCCTGGGCCGAGAGCCTGGCCTACCTGGCCGCCACCTGGCCCGACGACATGATCGAGGACGACCCGGAACGCATCGCCGAAGGCCTGTTCAACCAGGTGCACGGGGTGGTGTTCGGCACCGACGACGTCGAGCGCCGCCACGAGCTGCTGCAGGAAGCATCGAGCACCGACCACGGCGCGACCGTGTTCGCGATCATCTGGTCGCTGGCCCCGCGCGAGATCCAGGAGCTGGCCGGCGAGATCATCGCCAAGGGCCCGTACACCACCGGCCAGACCAGCTCCGACAGCGACTTCGTGCCGCTGGCGCTGGAACTGGCCAAGGCCAGCGAGGACGGCTGGGAGCGTTCGCTGATCGAGCTGTTTCCGGAGTTCCGCCACAGCGCGGACCTGGCCGACGCCGAGTTCTCGGACGATCCTGACGAGGAGCCCGAGCACATGCAGCGCAACACGCGCGAGCTGCTGTACCGCTTGCGCAAGCAGGTGCCGTCGGTGCGCGCGACGCCGCGCCGGGGCGCCCGCAAGAGCATCGGCAAGGACATCTTCTCCTGACCATGCTGCCAGCACTTGTCATCGAAAAGCTGCCGCGCCTGATCCGCGCGATCAAGGCCATTCCGGGGAATGCGGACGAGGAGGAGGCCGGACTGCTGGCCGACGAACTGGCCGGCATCACCGCGATGGTGGCCGAGAAGTTCACCAACGACCGCACCGCCGAAGGCATCCAGCGCGCGCAGCTGCTGGCGATCGGCGGCGTGTCGCTGGGCCTGGAGCACGCGGTGCCGGGCGAGGACGACGTCGCCGCGCTCGACTACCTGATCGAGAACGGCGCGGAGCAGGCCTTCCAGCAGGGCTTTCGCCTGGTCCGCGAACTGGCCGCGATGCCGGAAGATTCGCTGGTCGGCGAGTACGACGACGATCCCGTGTATTCGCAGCGCCGGCTCAAGGAGCTGTTCGTCGACATCTGCACCGCCGATCCGGCCGAGACATGGTCGGGCTATGAGCGCTACCTCGGCCAGGTGAAGCAGCGGCAGGGCGTGCAGGCGGTGGTCGATGCCGCCAGGTGGCTGCGCCGGCATAACAGCGCGGGGCCGG
Source organism: Pseudomonadota bacterium (assembly GCA_023389425.1). Taxonomy (GTDB): domain Bacteria; phylum Pseudomonadota; class Gammaproteobacteria; order Burkholderiales; family Burkholderiaceae_D; genus Telluria. Next base: position 19,286 of record JAEWEK010000004.1, read on the forward strand.
TCATTGACCCGGACCTGAACGCGGAAGGCGTGATCGCGCTCGCCATCATCTTCGCGGTGGAAGGCGACGGCCGCATCGTCGCGCGTGCGGGGCAGAAGGAGTTCGAGCGCTTCGTGAAGTCGGTACGCAAGAACAAGCCGGACTTCGATGAAGGCTGGGACGCGCTGATGGAGCAGATCCCGCCGGCGCACCAGGAAGTCGTCGCTGAACGCATCGACAACTACGCCGAACACTGCACGGTGCTGCAGCATCTGATGACCAAGGCGACGATCAAGCAGTTGTGGAC
>JAEWEK010000049.1 GCA_023389425.1 Pseudomonadota bacterium
TTTTTGTGAACATTTGATAATTTAAGTAATCAACCGGCCGAAGCCAGCTGGCACCTTCATCAAACGCCCACACTTATCGACTGTTTGTTGTTAAAGAACAGGCAGACTGTACTGCCTTGCTGCATTCTGCGAATCGTTGTGTTCGTCAGCAGCAGAGAAGCGAGATTATGCAGTGTTTCGCGATGATCGTCAACTTCTTTTTCGCATGATGTCGTTCAGACATCCCCTCACAAGTCCTTCGCAACTGTTTGATTTGTTGCGTGTTTCTCGCGAGGGACCGAACTATAACAAAGCGCAGCCCTCTCGCGCAAGGGCTTTTTCTTACTTGCCCTCGAAATTCGGCGGACGCTTCTCGAGAAACGCCGACATGCCCTCTTTCTGGGCCGGGGTGCCGAAGCCCGCGTGGAAGTAACGGCGCTCGTAACGGACGCCTTCCGTCAGCGTCGTTTCGAACGCACGGTTGACCGAATCCTTGATCGCCATGGCCACCGATACCGACATCCCGGCAATCGATTCTGCAATCTTCAGGGACTCTTCCATTACTTTGTCCGCCGGGAACACGCGCGACACCAGGCCGGTGCGCTCCGCCTCGGCCGCGTCGATCATGCGCGAGGTCAGCAGCATGTCCATCGCCTTCGATTTGCCGATCGCGCGCGGCAGACGCTGCGTACCGCCGGCGCCCGGCGTCACGCCGACCTTGATTTCCGGCTGGCCGAACTTGGCCGAATCGGCGGCGATCAGGAAATCGCACATCATCGCCAGCTCGCAGCCGCCGCCCAGCGCATATCCGGACACGACGCCGATTACCGGCTTTCGGATATTGAGGATGTGTTCCCAGTTGCGGCCGATGTAATTACCCGGATAGGTGTCGGCATAGGTGTAATTGGCCATCGCCGCGATATCGGCGCCCGCCGCGAATACTTTTTCGCTGCCGGTAAGAATGATGACATTCACGGCCGGATCGGCGTCGAACTTATAGAGAGCATCGCCCAGCTCGTTCATCATGTTGTCGTTCAGCGCGTTCATCGCTTTCGGACGATTCAGGCGGATCACGACCACCTTGCCATGGTTTTCGATCAGCAGGTCTGCATATTGCATGGGACACCCCTTCATAGTTAAGACGGACTGCGCGATTGTAGCTGCTTCCGTACTAAGAACGGCAGGGGCGCGCGCCGGAGAACGGATCAAGGCTGGCGCGGCGCCGGCAGCGGCATCAGTACCCACAGCGAGCCACGCTGCTTCATCAGGCCCGCGTTGTCCGGCGCGCTGCCGCCGAAGCCGAAGAAGAAGTCGGCCCGTACCGCGCCGCGGATCGCACCGCCGGTGTCCTGGCCCATCACCAGCCGCTGCATCGGCACATTGGAACCCGGCTCGGTGGTCGACAAGAAGATGGGGGCGCCGAGCGGCAGGAACTTGGGATCGATGGCCACCGAGCGCGTCGGCGTCAATGGCACGCCCAGCGCACCCTTCGGCCCAACGTTCGGATCGGGCAGGCGCTCCTCGCGGAAGAAGATGTAGCTCGGGTTCACGTTGAACAGCTCCTGGCGCCGTTCGGGGTGGGCCGCGATCCACGCCTTGATACCCTGTGCGGTGGCTTGTTCGACCGTCAGCTCTCCATGGTCGACCAGCCATCGGCCAATGGCCTTGTAGGGATGGCCGTTCTGGTCGGCGTAGGCGATGCGCACGGTTTCGCCGGTGTCGTCGAGCTGCACGCGGCCCGAGCCCTGCACCTCGAGGAAGAAAGCCTCGACCGGGTCGTTCACCCACAACAGCTCCTTGCCCGGCAGGTTGGCGCGCTCGATGTCGGCGCGGGTGCCATATGGGACCACCTTGCGACCGGACAGGCGTCCGCGCAGCACCATGCCCTTCAGGTTCGGGTAAACGCTGGCCAGGTCGACTGTCAGCAAATCATCCGGGACCTTGTAGATCGGCGTCTGGTAGGCGCCCTGGCGCTTGCGCAGGCCGTGCAGCATCGGCTCGTAGTAGCCCGTGATGAGGCCCGTGTCCGAGCCGTCAGCCGCGCGGATCTGGTTGGGCACGAACCAGCTCTCGAAATAGGCGCGGACCGCGGCGCCATCGTTGGCATCGACGATCTTGGCGGCGAGGCAGGCCGCTTTCCACTCGGCGCGCGTGCCGAGCACCCGGCACGAAGCCATGAAAGAGCTCCAGGCCTGGCGCAGCTCGTCCTGCTTCCAGCCGGGGAGCGCATCGAAGCTGACGGGCGTCATCAGCGGCGCCGGCGATGGTGGCGCGGGCGGCGTTTCCGGGACCGCGACCGGGCCGACCGGCGGCGGCATCACCACCGGTGGCTGGGGCGCGGGCGGCTGTTCGGGCCTGGCCGGCGGTTGCGGCGGGGTGGCGCAGGCCGCCAGCAGCATGGCGACGGCGGCGAACAAAGCGGGTACACTGCGGCGAGTCGTCAGCATAAGGCGTGAGAAGAATATGTGGTTACTGATGTTGGAAGCCGGCGCAGCCCTGGTCCTGCTGCTGTTCATCGTATGGTGGACGATGTATTCCGGCCGCGGGCACGACCGCAGTACTGACGATACCCGCGATAAAAACGATACGCGCTGAGAAAGCTCAGTGCAAGGTCTTGGGCAGCGAGAGCACGAACTCCGGGATCGGCGCCTCGAAGCGGTGCCCGTCCTCGGCCACGAAGAAGTAGCGCCCGACCATCGACCCCGTGGGGGTGGCCAGCTGGGTGCCGCTGGTGTATTCGAACTGCTCGCCCGGCTGCAGCAACGGCTGGTGGCCCACCACGCCCAGGCCGGCCACTTCCTGCACCCGGTTGTTGGCGTCCGTGATGGTCCAGTAGCGCGAAATGAGCTGGGCCGCGACGGTGCCGGTGTTCTTGATCGTGATCGAGTAGGTAAACACGAAGTTGGTCCGATGCGGGTCGGACTGCTCCGGCAGGTACTGGGTCCGGACGGAGACAGTGAAATCGTATTCGGGCATCGTGTTTCCTCTGATTAAAGCGGTTGCGGCATTCCCGCCATCATACTCGCTGGCGCGGAAAGCGGCGTTCCGCCAGCACAGCGCGGCCTTGGGCGTAAAATAGCGGGTTCCAGACAAACCGCACGGCCAATCATGACCACCTACCGCATCGCTCCCAGCATCCTGTCGGCCGACTTCGCACGCCTCGGCGAGGAAGTCCGCAATGTCGTCGCCGCCGGCGCCGACATCATTCACTTCGACGTGATGGACAACCATTATGTTCCCAACCTGACCATCGGCCCGCTGGTGTGCCAGGCGATCCGCCCGCACGTACAGGTGCCGATCGACGTGCACCTGATGGTCAAGCCGGTGGACCGCATCATCCCCGATTTCGCCAAGGCCGGCGCCGACATCATCACCTTCCACCCGGAGGCCTCGGAACACATCGACCGTACCCTTCAGCTCATCCGCGACAACGGCTGCAAGGCCGGCCTGGTGTTCAACCCGGCCACGCCGATGCACTACCTCGAGCACGTGATGGACAAGATCGACATGATCCTGATTATGTCGGTGAACCCGGGCTTCGGCGGCCAGTCCTTCATCCCGGAAGCGCTGAAGAAGATCGCGATCGCGCGCCGCCTGATCGACGAATCGGGCCGCGACATCATGCTGGAAGTGGATGGCGGCATCAAGGCCGACAACATCGCCGCCGCCGCGGCAGCGGGCGCCGACACCTTCGTCGCCGGCTCGGCCATCTTCGGCAAGCCTGACTACAAGGCCGTGATCGACGCGATGCGCGGGCAGCTCGCGACGGTCGCGAAGTAATGCGGTCCGGCGCTGCGGCGATCCGCGCCGCCATCATCGACCTGGACGGCACGATGCTCGACACCGTGCCCGATTTCGAGCTGGCCCTGAACGGCATGCGCGCCGAACTGGGCCTGGCGCCGATCAGCCAGCAGACCATCACGCCGATGGTCGGCAAAGGCTCGGAAAAGCTGATCCGCGACGTGCTGTCGCTCGACCTGCCGCCCGAGCAGGTCGAAGCCAGCTACGACACCGCGATGGCTGCCTACCAGCGCCACTACCTCGCGATCAACGGCCAGCGCGCCACCATGTACGAAGGCGTGACCGAGGGTCTGGACAAGCTCAAGTCGCTCGGCCTGCGCCTGGCCTGCGTGACCAACAAGCCGGTCGCGTTCGCGCGGCCGCTGCTGGCGCAGACAGGCCTGGCGCCCTGGTTCGAACTGATGTATGGCGGCGACTCGCTGCCGAAGAAGAAGCCCGATCCGCTGCCGCTGCTGCAGGTCTGCAGCGACTTCGACCTGCCGCCGGCGCAAGTGGTGGCGATCGGCGACTCGTCCAATGACGCCCAGGCGGCCCGCGCCGCCGGTTGTTTTGTGCTGACAGTCCCATATGGATATAACCATGGACGGCCTGTACACGAAATCAATTCCGATGGTATAGTAGGTACGCTGTTTGACGCGGCGAAACTGATCGAAGCGCACAACAGCAATACAAACTAATCCCTCTCACTCCATGTTTTTCACGAAAAAACACACCGTCAACCAAACCGGCGCCCTTGAGGCCTGGCTGTGGCGACGCTGGCAATCCTGGGCTAACTAACCCGCTTGATTGCTGCCGGTGTTCGTCTTTTCGCCGGCAGGTTTTTTGAAGAACCACCGCCACTCCCCTCCTCGTGGCGGCCCGGAGACAACATGACCGAACTCGAATTCAAATCGCTGGCCAACCAGGGCTACAACCGCATCCCTTTGATCGCGGAAGCATTCGCCGATCTCGAAACCCCGCTCACGCTCTACCTCAAGCTGGCCCAGAACCAGGACGCAGGACGCAACACCTTCCTGCTCGAATCGGTGGTCGGCGGCGAGCGCTTCGGCCGCTATTCCTTCATCGGCCTGCCGGCGCGCACCCTGCTGCGCAATACCGGCGACGTCACCGAGGTGCTGAAGAACGGCGAGGTCATCGAGCGCCACGAAGGCAACCCGCTCGAATTCATCGAGCAGTACCAGTCGCGCTTCAAGGTCGCGCTGCGCCCGGGGATGCCGCGCTTCTGCGGCGGCCTGGCCGGCTACTTCGGCTACGACGCCGTGCGCCACATCGAGAAGAAGCTGGCCGGCCAGGCGCCCAAGGATGACCTGGGCCTGCCCGAGATCCAGCTGATGGTGACCGAAGAACTGGCGGTGATCGACAACCTGTCCGGAAAACTGTACCTGATCGTGTACGCCGACCCGTCGCAGCCGGAAGCCTATTCGCGCGGCCGCCAGCGCCTGAAAGACCTGCGCATGATGCTGCGCCGGAGCGTGGACGCGCCGGTGACATCGAGCTCCGTGCGCACCGAGGCCGTGCGCGACTTCAGCAAGGAGGACTATCTGAAGGCGGTCGCGGTGGCCAAGGAATACGTCATGGCCGGCGACCTGATGCAGGTGCAGATCGGCCAGCGCATCCGCAAGCCCTACGTGGATTCGCCGCTGTCGCTGTATCGCTCGCTGCGTTCGCTGAATCCGTCGCCTTACATGTACTACTACAACTTCGGCGACATGCAGATCGTCGGCTCGTCGCCGGAGATTTTGGTGCGCAACGAAGCCCTGCCTTCCGGCGGCAAGAAGGTCACGCTGCGTCCGATCGCCGGCACCCGCCCGCGCGGCGCCACGCCCGAGCGCGACGCCGAGCTGGCCGAGGAACTGCTGGCCGATCCGAAGGAAGTCGCCGAACACGTCATGCTGATCGACCTGGCGCGCAACGACATCGGCCGCATCGCCAAGACCGGCACGGTCAAGGTCACCGACCGCATGATCATCGAGAAGTACTCGCACGTACAGCACATCGTGTCCAACGTCGAGGGTGCGCTCAAGGACAATATGTCGAACCTGGACGTGCTGCGCGCGACCTTCCCGGCCGGTACGCTCACCGGCGCGCCGAAAGTGCGTGCGATGGAGATCATCGACGAGCTGGAACCGGTCAAGCGCGGCATCTACGGCGGCGCCTGCGGCTACCTGTCCTTCGGCGGCGAAATGGACGTGGCGATCGCGATCCGCACCGGCGTGATCAAGGATGGCAACCTGTACGTGCAGGCGGCGGCCGGCATCGTCGCCGACTCGGTCCCCGAAATGGAGTGGCTGGAAACCGAAAACAAGGCGCGCGCCGTGCTGCGCGCGGCCGAGCAAGTGCAAGACGGCCTGGATGGGGAGATCTGAGATGCTGCTAATGATCGACAACTACGACTCGTTCACCTACAACATCGTGCAGTACTTCGGTGAGCTGGGCGAGGACGTGCGCACCTACCGCAACGACGAGATCACCATCGAGCAGATCGAGGCGCTGAACCCGAAACGCATCTGCATCTCGCCGGGACCGAAGTCGCCCAAGGATGCCGGCATCTCGGTCGGGGTGCTCAAGCATTTCAAGGGCAAGCTGCCGATCCTGGGCGTGTGCCTGGGCCACCAGGCCATCGGCGAAGCCTTCGGCGGGAACATCGTGCGCGCCAAGCAGGTCATGCACGGCAAGACCTCGCTGATCGCGCACACCGGCGTCGGCGTGTTCACGGATATCCCGAGCCCGTTCACCGTGATCCGCTACCACTCGCTGGCGATCGAGCGCGCTTCCCTGCCGTCGTGCCTGGAAGTGACCGCGTGGACCGACGACGGCGAGATCATGGGCGTGCGCCACAAGGAATACGACATCGAGGGCGTGCAGTTCCATCCCGAGTCGATCCTGTCGGAGCACGGACACAAGATGCTCAAGAATTTCCTCGAGCGCGGCTGATCGCGCCCGAGTCAATAGATACCGTCGTTCCCGCGCAGGCGGGAACCCCATTTTGCATGCGCGGCCCTTTCTTCGAACGCAGCGGTTGCGCGCGCAAAATGGGATTCCCGCTTTCGCGGGAATGACGGCCCCTAGGCTAGTGGTATAAAGGACGTCGACACCTGAATGGGAACCGGCATGAAAATCACCCCGCAAGAAGCACTGCTGCGCTGTATCGAGCACCGCGAGATCTTCCACGACGAGATGCTGCACCTGTTCCGGCAGATCATGTCGGGCGAGATGTCGCCGACCATGATCGCCGCGCTGACCATGGGCCTGCGCGTGAAGAAGGAAACCGTGGGCGAGATCGCCGCAGCGGCCCAGGTGATGCGCGAGTTCTCGACCAAGGTGCCGATGGCCGACACCCGCAATCTGCTCGACATCGTCGGCACCGGCGGCGACGGCGCGCATACCTTCAACATCTCCACCGCGTCGATGTTCGTCGCGGCCAGCGCCGGCGCGCGCGTGGCCAAGCACGGCGGGCGCAGCGTGTCCTCGTCGTCTGGCAGCGCGGACGTGATCGAATCCTTCGGCGCGCAGATCGACCTGAAGCCGGAACAGATCGCACAGTCGATCGCGCAGACCGGCATCGGCTTCATGTTCGCACCCAACCACCACGCGGCGATGAAGCATGCGGCGCCGGTGCGGCGCGAACTGGGCGTGCGCACCATCTTCAACATCCTCGGGCCGCTCACCAATCCGGCCGGCGCGCCGAACATCCTGATGGGCGTGTTCCACCCCGACCTCGTCGGCATCCAGGTGCGCGTGCTGCAGCGCCTGGGCGCCCAGCATGCGGTGGTGGTGTGGGGCCGCGACAATATGGACGAAGTCTCGCTCGGCGCCGGCACCATGGTCGGTGAATTGGTCGACGGCGAGATCCGCGAATACGAGATCCATCCGGAAGACTTCGGCCTGCAGATGACGCACACGCGCAACCTGAAGGTCGCCAATGCGGCGGAGTCCAGGGAGCGCGTGCTGGAAGCGCTGCGTGGCGAACCGGGGCCGGCGACCGACATCGTCGCCCTCAACGCCGGCACCGCGCTGTACGCGGCCGGCGTGGCCGAATCGATCGAGGAAGGCCTGAAGAAGGCGCGGGCCGCGATCGCATCCGGCGCGGCGCTGGCCAAGCTCGAACAGTTCGTGCAGGTGACGCGCCAGCTCGGCGCGAACGACTGAAGCGACTATTTTCTGGCTCGACGGGCCAGGCAGAACTGAACAACACCATGTCCGACATCCTGAACAAAATCCTCGCGGTCAAGGCCGACGAAGTGGCCGCGGCCAAGAAGTACCGCGACCTGGCCAGCCTGCGCCGCGAGGCCGAAAGCATCGACCTGCCCACGCGCGGTTTCGAAAAAAGCCTGCGCGCGAAAATCGCTGCGGGCCACGCCGGCGTGATCGCCGAAGTGAAGAAGGCCTCGCCGTCGAAGGGCGTGCTGCGCGCCGACTTCCAGCCGGCGCAGATCGCGGAAAGCTATGAAGCCGGCGGCGCGGCCTGCCTGTCGGTGCTGACCGACGAGCAGTTTTTCCAGGGCTCGGTGGACTACCTGCGCGCCGCGCGCGCGGCCTGTTCGCTGCCGGTGATCCGCAAGGACTTCATGGTCGACATGTACCAGGTCTACGAAGCGCGCGCGATGGGCGCGGATGCGATCCTGCTGATCGTCGCCGCGCTGGACCATGGACTGATGGCCGAGCTGGAAGCCTGTGCGATGGAACTCGGCCTGGATGTGCTGGTCGAATCACATGATGGCGACGAGCTGGCGGCGGCGCTCAAGCTGCGCACGCGGCTGGTCGGCATCAACAACCGCAACCTGCGCACCTTCGAGACCTCGCTCGATACCACCATTGGCCTGCTGCCGCGCATCCCGGCGGACAAGCTGGTGGTTACCGAGTCTGGAATCATGGTGCAGGATGACGTCAAGCGCATGCGCGCCTCTGACGTACATGCGTTTTTGGTGGGCGAGGCGTTCATGCGCGCGCCGGACCCGGGCACGGAACTCAAACGACTGTTCAGCTGACCATGCACACCAATATCCGCACAAGCGCGCTTTTGCTTCTCTTCCTGGCCGGCTTGTGCGGATGCAGCGCGGTGTCGTCTACCGCCAGCCTCGTTGCACGGCCATTCCATCATAACGGCACGCCTGCGGCAGTTGCTCCGCCTTCGGCCAGTCTCGATGCGTACAAGGCCCTGGTCGCCCATCAAGTCATGCAGCGCAATCCGGAGCGCGTGTTCAGCGGGCGTCTGCCGGAGATGCTGCCGGCGATCGTGGTGCTCAACGTGACGGTGGACAGGAACGGTGGGCTCACGCGCGTGGATGTGCAGCGCTCGCGCGACTCGAACGCCGCGCGCGTGGCAGTGGAGTCGATGCGGCGTAGCGGGCCGCTGCCGAAGCCGGAAAACCTCATCGCGCGCGGGGATGCGATGACGTTTTCGGAGACCTTCCTGTTTAATGAGCAGTATCGGTTTCAGCTGCGGAGTGTGGCTGGGCCACAGTGAGCGAGCACCGCACGGCTGCGCCAGGGAGACCGTCGTTCCCGCGCAGGCGGGAACCCCATTTTGCTTCAGTAACTGCTGATTCCGAGCTGGTGGCCGGCTGAGGAAATGGGATTGCCGCCTGCGCGGGAATGACGATTGAGGTGCTGTTTGATGGAGCGGATTTCGAAAAGGTATAGTTTTAATTACTATACCAGGTCAAGCCGCGCTCGGCCGTGCCAGTGTCGCTGCCTTCTTACCGGCCGCCTTCGCCACCGGTACCTGCGACAGGCTGATTCCCGGCACCCGATCTCCTTCCAGCGCCACCGTAAAAGTCATCAGCTCATCGCGACGGAAGGCATGCACGGTCACAGTGTCGCCCACCCGATAGCGCGCCAGCAGCGTGTCCACATTCGACGGATTGCCGTTCACGCGCAAGCCATCGATCGCGATCACGATATCGCCCGCCGACAGCCCAGCCTTGTGCGCCGGCCCGCCTTCATGCACGTTACTCAGCTTGGCGCCGCCCGCATCGCGGCCGATGCCGACGTCGAGCGAAGGCTTGCCGCCCTTGCGCTCGTCCACGAGCTTGATGCCGAACGGCGCATACAGGCGCGCCAGCGGCAGGTCTGCGGTGCCACGCACGTAGCGGTCGAACATCGCCTTCAGCTTCACGCCGCTGACCTCGTCGAAAATCTGCTCGACTTCCGCTTCGGTGACGCCACGGCCCACCGACGGGTAGAAGTCGCGCCCGAAGCGCTGCCACAACGCCAGCATCACATCGTCCAGCGACTTCTTGCCCTCGGTCCTGGCGCGGATGGTGAGGTCGAAGGCGAGCGCGATCAGCGAACCCTTGGTGTAATAGCTGATGATGGCGTTGGCGGCGTTCTCGTCCTGGCGGTAGTACTTGCTCCAGGCGTCGAAGCTGGAATCTGCCACGCTCTGCTTGTTGCGGCCGCTGCCGCGCAGGACGCTGCCGATGGTCTTGGCCAGCAGCTTCAGGTAGCACTCCTCGCGGATCACGCGGGCGCGCACCAGCATCAGGTCGTCGTAGTAGCTGGTAAAGCCTTCGAACAGCCAGAGCAGCGGCGTGTAGTTCTCGACCTGCAGGTCGTAAGGCGCGAACACGGCTGGCTTGATGCGCTTGACGTTCCAGGTGTGGAAGTACTCGTGGCTGCACAGGCCGAGGAATTTGACGTAGCCTTCGGTCAGCTCGCCCTTCGGCGAGTGCGTGCTCGGGAGGTCGGCGCGCGAGCAGATCAGCGCGGTCGATGCGCGGTGCTCAAGGCCGCCGTAGCCATCGCCCACCGCCATCGTCAGGAACACGTAGCGCTCCATCGGCGCGCGCCTGGTCTTCGGCTCGAAGAAGGCGATCTGCGCTTCGCAGATGGCTTTCAGGTCCGCCTGCAATCGCGCCAGGTCGAGGTTGGGCACGCGGCCCGTCACGACGATGTCGTGCGCAATGCCATGGGCCTTGAAGGTGGCCAGCGCGAAGTCGCCCATCTCAACCGGATGGTCGATCAGCTCGTCGTAGTTGGACGCGATGTAGGTACCGAAGCCGTAGCGCTTCGCGCCCAGTTCCGGCAGCGCGGTCGCCACGCGCCAGCCGGCGCCGGCCGGGTCGAGCGGGCGCTGGATGTCGACCTGGTGCGGCGTCTGTTCGTGCCCGAGCACGCGCAGGAACACGCTGGTGCCGTTGAAGAAGCCGTGGGTCTGGTCGAGGTGGGCGGCGCGTACAGACAGGTCCCATGCATAGACTTCGTACCACACCTCCAGCGGGCCTTCGCACGGCGCCGCCTTCCAGGTGTGCTTGTCGAGCTTCGTGACGGCGACGTCCTTGCCGCCGGCTTCGGCGCGGATGCGTACGATGTTGCGCGCGAACTCGCGAATCATGTAGCTGCCCGGGATCCAGGCCGGCAGCGCCAGCACCTGGCCTGCGGGATCGGGACTGTCGACCGTCACGGTGACGTCGAAAAGGTGGCCCGACAGGTCGCGCGGCAGGATCGTGTAGCGGATCGCCGGCGGTTTTTTTTGAATGGTCTTCTTCATGGAGCTTGCCTGTGATTTTTTTTGTAGTGTAATCGTATCGGGCGGGTGCTGGCCACCCGCTACGGAAACTAACGCAGCGGTTAGCTGCGCGGCAGGTCGGCGGGGCTGTCGATGTCGGCGAAGATGCCGGGATCGTCGACGTCGATCATCGCTACCGTATTAACAGCAACGATGCGGCGCGCGCCCTCGTCGCCTCGCAGCGCCAGCAGCGCCGCGAGATGGGCATCGCCGAAGCCGACCGGATTGCCGCGCCGCCCCTGCACCACCGGGGCCGCGAGCTGCGCGCCGGCCGCCAGCGCATCGCTCAATGCGCGGATCGTGGACGGCTGGACGAAAGGCATGTCGCCCAGCGCCACCAGCCACGCCGACGAAGGCAGCGATGCGCGCACGGCCTGCGCCAGCGAGACGCCCATGCCGTCGCGCGCTTCGTGGCAGATGGTGACTTCACAGCCGAGGGAGCGCAGCAGCTGCGCGACCTCGCCCTCGTCCGCACACACCGCGACCACGCGCGGCAGTACGGACAGCAGGCGGCGTGCGCTCGCCGCCACCACGGTTTCGCCATCGGGCAGGCGCGCCAGCAGCTTGTTGGCCGCGCCGGCGGGGTCGAAGCGACGGCCCCTGCCGGCCGCCAGCAGGATGCCGACAGGGTTCACAACGCGCTCAGGCCTTGGCGAGATCGAAGGGCAGCTTGCGCAGGCGCTTGCCGGTCAGCCGCCAGATCGCATTCGCGAAGGCCGGCGCCAGCGGCGGCACGCCCGGTTCGCCCATGCCGGTCGGCGCATCGGTGGACGGCACGATGAACACGTCCACCTGCGGCATCTCGTTCATGCGCGCGACGCGGTAGCCGTTGAAGTTCTGTTGCTCCACCATGCCGTCCTTGAGCGTGATCGCGGCGCCTGGCAGCGTGGTGCCGAGCGCCATCAGCGCCGCGCCCTGCACCTGGGCTTCCACCGACATCGGGTTGACCGCCATATTGCAGTGGACCGCAGCGGTGGCGCGATGCAGCCTGGGCTGGCCGTTGACGATCGATGCCTCGACCACATACGCGACCACGGAGTTGAACGACTCGTGCATCGCCACGCCCCAGGCATGCCCCTTCGGCAGCTTCTTCTTGCCGTATCCGGACTTGGCGACCGCGAGGTCGAGCGCCGCATGATGGCGCTTGTGCTCCGCCGGGATCAGCTGCTTGCGGTAGGCGACCGGATCCATGTTGGCGACGTGCGCCGCCTCGTCGACCAGGGTCTCCATCACGAAAGCGGTGTGGGTCGAGCCCACCGAACGCCACCACAGCACCGGCACGTTGGCCTTGGTGTTGTGCACCGTGAGATTGAGCGGCACCGCGTACGGCGCGCCCATGCCCTCGATCGACGTCGCGTCCACGCCGTTCTTTACCATGAAGGGTTCGAAGGGCGTGCCGCTGATGATGGACTGGCCGACGATGGCGTGGTCCCAGGCGACGATATTGCCCTTGGCGTCCAGGCCGATGTCGGCGCGGTGCACGTAGGCCGGACGATAGTAGCCGCCCTTGATGTCGTCCTCGCGGCTCCACATCAGCTTTACCGGGCCGGTGTGCCCGGCGGCGCGCCAGGCCTTGGCAACGTTGACCGCTTCGACGATGTAGTCGGACGTCGGCACCGCGCGGCGGCCGAAACCGCCGCCCGCCATCATCGTATTGACCGTGACCTGTTCCGGCTTCAGGCCGGCCGCGGCGGCTGCCGCTGCCTGGTCGGCGGTCTGGAACTGGGTGCCGGCCCACACCGTGCAGTGGCCGTCCCGCAGGTCGACCACGCAATTGAGCGGTTCCATCGGCGCGTGCGCCAGGTAGGGAAATTCGTAAATGGCCGAGATCTTTTTCGGCGCGCCGGCGAGCTTCGACAGGTCGGCCTGCTTGGCGACGGTACCCGGCGTCTTCGACAGCGCGACGTATTCCTTCAGTTGCCGTGCGCTGTCGGCCTTGGCGACCGCGCCGGTGTCCCAGTCGACCACCAGCGCCTCGCGGCCCTGCCTGGCGGGCCAGTAGCCGTCGGCGATCACCGCCACTCCGCGGCCGCCGCGATCCACCGGCACCTCGATCACCGCGATCACGCCCTTGATGGCCTTGGCCTTGGAGGCGTCGAAGCTGGCGACCTTGGCGCCGAACACCGGCGGGTGCGCCACCACGGCGACCTTGCAGCCAGCCGGCTTGAAGTCGATGCCGAACTGCTGGTGCCCGCTCGACTTGGCGCGCGCATCGATGCGCCCGGTGGGCTTGCCGATGACGCGGAAGTCCTTCGGATCCTTGAGCGTGACGGTGGCCGGCACCGGCTGCTTCATCGCCGCCTCGGCCAGTTCGCCGTAGCTGGCCTTCTGGCCGGCCGGTCCCATCACCACGCCATTCGAGGTGCGGCACTGCGCGGGATTCACGTTCCATTTCTGCGCGGCCGCCGCAACCAGCATCGCACGGGCGCGGGCGCCGATCTCGCGGTACTGGACGAAGGAGTGCGCCACGCTGCCCGAGCCGCCGGTCATCTGCATGCCCATCAGCGGATCCTTGAACGCGTCGCCGGCCGGCGCCAGCTCGCCGCGCACGTGCGACCAGTCGGCGTCGAGTTCTTCCGCGATCAGCATCGGCAGAGAGGTGTGCACGCCCTGCCCGAATTCGAGCCGGTTCACCATCACGGTGACCGTGTTATCGGGCGCGATATGAAGGAAGGCGTTGGGAGCCGACGGCGCCGGCCCTGCCGCAGCCGCGGCGAAACGCCCCGCGCCCGGGATCACGAAGCCGAGCACGAAGCCGGCGGCGCCGGCCTTGAGAAAACCGCGGCGCGAGACGCCGCCACCAACGGGCGCTTGCTCGCCCTGGTTCATCCATTCTTTGCGCATGGCGGCCTCCTCAGGCGAGCGTTTTGGCCGCGTCCTTGATGGCCGCGCGGATCCGCTGGTAGGTGCCGCAGCGGCAGATGTTCCCGCTCATGGCATTGTCGATGTCGGCGTCGCTGGGCGCCTTGTTGGTGCGCAGGAGCGCGGTGGCGCTCATCACCTGGCCGCTCTGGCAGTAGCCGCACTGGGGAACGTCGTGCCGGACCCACGCGTCCTGCACCGCCTTGCCGACCTTGTCCTGCTCCATCGCCTCGATGGTGGTGATCTTCTGCCCGACCGCGGCGGAGATCGGCGTGACACAGGAGCGGATCGCGCTGCCGTTCAGGTGGACGGTGCAGGCCCCGCACAGGGCAGCGCCGCAACCGAACTTGGTGCCGGTCATGTCGAGGTTATCGCGCAGCGCCCACAAGATCGGCGTGGACGGATCGGCGTCAACCTGGACGTCGCGGCCGTTGATGTTCAATTGGACCATCGTTGCTCCCTCCCCAGTATTGGTTTATACCGTTTTTACTTGCTCACTGACGACAGCTTCGCCTCCAGCGTCTTGTAATCGATCGCGCCGGGGATGCGCGAGCCGTCGACGAAGAAGATCGCCGGCGTGCCCTGGATGTGCATCTGCTGGCCCAGCGCCAGCACCTTGTCGTTCGGCGTCTCGCACTTCTCGGGCGCTGGCGGCGCCATCTTCCCGTTGATCATCCAGTCGTCCCAGGCTTTCGACGGATCGGCCGAGCACCAGATGTTCTTCGACTTCACGTGCGAATCATCGGACAGGATGTTGTACAGGAAGGTGTAGATGGTGACGTTGTCGAGGTCCTTGAGCGCGGTCTGGCGCAGGCGCTTGCAGTAGCCGCAGTTCGGATCCTCGAACACCGCGATCACGCGCTTGCCGTTGCCGTGCACCTGCTTGATGGCGAGGTTGAGCGGCAGGTCGGAGAACTTGATCTTCTGGATGTCGTCGATGCGGGCGCGGGTCAGGTCCTGCGAGGTCTTGGCGTCGTAGACGTGGCCGATGACGAGGTACTCGCCCTTCTTGTCGGTGTACAGGATGTCGCCCGCCACGCGCACCTCGTACAGGCCGGCGTACGGCGTTTCCTTGACCGACTCGATCTTGGCGCCGCCCAGGCGCGGCTCGATCGCCTTCTTGATGCTGGTTTCGACCGAGTTCTGGGCGCCGACGCAGGATGCGATCAGGCCCGTCGCCATCAGCAGGGCGAGCTTCCTCTTCAACATGATAAATCCTTAACTAAATTGATTATTTGCCCATTGCGTGCGAAATCAGGCGACGCTTTACCATCGGCAACTTATCGAGCAAGTTTAACCCCAAATTGCGGATCACTCGTACCGGCTCAAGATTTGCGCTGAACAGGCGTTCCAGACCGTCGGTGGCCAGCTGCATCAGCAGCACGTCTTCCTTGCGGGCGCGGGCGTAGCGCGCGAGCACGCGCTCGTCGCCGACGCTGCGGCGCTCCTCGCGCTCGGACAGCAGCTTGAGCAGGTCGATCACGTCGCCGAAGCCCAGGTTCATGCCATGCCCGGCCAGCGGATGCACGGCGTGGGCGGCGTCGCCCACCAGCGCCACGCGCGGCGCGACGATCGAATGCGGGCGCACGATGGCCAGCGGGACCGACTTCACGTTCTCGGGCCGCAGCGGCTTGAGTGGGCCCAGCTTGTCCTCGGCGAACTGGGCGAGGCGGATCGCCAGCTCGCCCTGCGATTCGCTCATCAGGGTTTCGGCCAGGGTTTCGGGCGCGGACCAGACCAGCGACACGCGATTGCCCGGCAGCGGCAGCAGCGCGACGATGCCCTCGGCGCAGGTGAACCATTGGTAGGCCACGCCGTGGTGCGGCTTCTCGCAGGCGAAGTTGGCCACCACGCCGCGTTGGTGGTAGGAGCGGTAGTCGATGCCGATGCCGCACTGGCCGCGCACCCACGATTCGCGGCCGTCGGCGCCCAGCACCAGCTCGGCCTCGATGACGGTGCCGTCGTCCAGCCGGACGGTGGCGGCATCAAGGCGCTCTTCCAGTTTCTCGGCGCGGCCGGCCACGATCTGGACCTTGGGCGCGAACTTGAGGGCGGCGTCGAGCGCCTGCATCAGGTTGCTGTCTTCGACGATCCATGCCAGCGTGCCAGCGTGCGCGCTGAAGGCGTCGAAGGCGAGACCGCCGGCCTTGTCGCCGTCGCCATGCACGACCATCGAATCGACCGGCGCGACGCGCTCCATGTCGAGCGCGCCCCACACCTTCAGCGACGACAGCAGCTCGTGCGCGGTGTGGTTCAGGGCGTAGACCCGCACGTCCCACGGCCGCTCCCCGCCTGCCGCTTGCGTCGCGCCACGCGCGGGCGGGACCAGCAACGTGACGCTGTGGCCGGCCTGGGCCAGGCCGAGGGCGGCGGTTTTTGCGATCGCGCCGTTACCGACGATGCAGACATCGCTGCGGTGTTGTGCGGAGGTCGAAGTCGAGGTTGTCATGCCCCTCATTATAGCCACTCGCGTCCATCGCGCCGGGCCGGCGGCGCTCCGGGGGGGGGTGAATAATCTTGCATGGAGGACTTGCAGACTCTCCAACGGCTGGCTATAATCATGCCTCTCTTGGCCTGGTAGCTCAGTTGGTAGAGCAGAGGATTGAAAATCCTTGTGTCGGTGGTTCGATTCCGCCCCGGGCCACCAAGAATTCAAAAAACGCCACCTTCGGGTGGCGTTTTTGTTTGGCGCTGTCTGCGTTTTAAGTGTTGAAAGTGATTCGTCGTTCCGGCGGACGCCGGAACCCATGCTGAGTGCGCGTGCTTGCAGCTCTCGCCGCCGGCCTGCGCCGGGACGACGTGCTTAAGTCAACACTTAACGCAGACAGCGCCTTTTGTTTTCCGTGTACGCCGCTGCTCCCACTGGTAGCGCATCGACGTGAAAGCTGATCATTCGGGCAACATCGACCCGGTGGCAGCAGGCGCTCGGTCAGCCGTCCGGCCGCCACCTCGCGCTCGAAGAACGCCACCAGGTGGACTGCGATCGCCGCCATATCCGCATCGGGCTCCAGCGCGGTCGAGCAGCTGTCGCGCTGGTCGGTGATGACGACGGCGGCGATCTTTTCCGGCGGGAGCATGATGGCGCCGGTGCCGATGCGGTCGCGCGCCGTCATCAAGGGAATCGGCTCGCGCTGCGGGCGCCGTTTCGGGATGAAGATATCGTGCAGCCTTTCCAGCTGCTGTGGCACTTCCGTCCCGGTGCGGCAGGTGCCGCTGCCTTGATCAGGCAGGCGCGAATGGCGTGCCGGGACCGATCCAGGGCGGGTCGCCCGACGCGATCCAGCCGCCCAGCACCCCGGCCGGCACCGGCCCCGAAAACAGCAGCCCCTGGCCGAAGTCGCAGCCGGCCTGCCGCAGCAGCCGCATCTGTTCTACCGTCTCCACCCCTTCCGCGATCACCTGCATGCCGAGCTTGTGCGCCATCGTGATGATGGCGTCGCACAGCTCGTAGTCGGTGGCGCCGTCCGCCAGGTGCATGACGAAGGCGCGGTCGATCTTGAGGAAATGGAAATCGAACTTCTTCAGATAGGCCAGCGAGGAATAGCCGGTGCCGAAGTCGTCCAGCGCCAGCTCCATGCCATGGTCGACGATCTGGCGCAATTGCTGGACCACGAAAGGATTGTTATCCAGCAGCATGCCCTCCGTGACTTCGATGACCAGGGTGCGGTCCGGGAGGCCGGCCTCGCGCGCCATGCGGAAGCAGCGCTCGCTGGCGTCGTGTCCTGACAGCAGCTGCACCGGGGACACATTGATGCTCACCTGCAGCTCGGCATCCATCTCGCGGATCCACTTGCCGACATCGCCCACGACCGTCTCGAAGATCTGTTCGCCCAGTTCGACGATCAGGCCGGTCTCTTCGCACAGGGGAATGAACTCCACCGGGCTGATCGCTCCCTTTTCGGGATGCATCCAGCGCACCAGCGACTCGGCCTTGCGCATCTGCCCGGTGTGCATGCAGATGATCGGCTGGTAATGGACCTTGAGCCGCCTGGCCGCGATGCAGGCGCGCAGATCCTTGATGAGCTGGCGCCGCGCCTGGGCCCGCTCCTGCATGATGTGTGAAAAGTAAGCGTAGCGGTTGCGGCCCTGCTGCTTGGCCGTGTACATGGCCTGGTTGGCGTGCTTGACCAGGCTTTCCATGTCGGTGGCGTCCTCGGGATAATGCGTAATGCCGACGCTGGCCGACAGGTGCAGGGTTTCGTCGCCGATCAGGAAAGGCTCGGCCATGGAATCGATGATGGCCTGGGCGGCATCCTCGCCAACCCGCCTGATCGTGCGCAGGAGAATGGCGAACTCGTCGGCGCCCAGGCGCGCCACCGTGTCGGCCTCGCCGGTATTGGCGATCAGCCGGCCGGCCGCCTGCTTCAGGATCAGGTCGCCCCTGGAATGGCCGAGCGTTTCGTTGACCTCCTTGAAACGGTCGAGGTCGATGACGAGCAGGGTGAAGCCGCTGCCCTCCTGGCGCGCCCACTCGATGACCTGGCCCAGCCGCTCGAGGAACAGGTGGCGGTTCGGCAAGCCCGTGAGCGCATCGTAATTGCCCTGCCGCCAGGCCAGCTCTTCCGCTTTCTTGGTCTCCGTGATGTCGGTGCCGATTTCGATGTAATAGCGCAGCTGCTGGTCCGGGCCGTAGGCGGCGGCGATGCTGCGGTATTCGGCGATCACCTGGCCGTCCTTGTGGCGGCTCCACAATTCGCCGCGCCATCGTCCGGTGGAGCGGAGCTGCTCCCAGATGGCGTCGTAGATGTTGGCGTCGTCGAGGCCGGCGTTGTACACGCGCGGGGCCTTGCCGATGATTTCGTCCGGGAGAAAGCCGCGCATGCGCGTGAAGGCCGGGTTGACGGTCAGGATGCGGCCGCCCGGGTCGACCACGGCGATGGCCTCGTGGCTGTTTTGAAACACCATCGCGCCCAGTTCCAGCTCGTGCTGGATCGACTTCAGGGCCGAGATGTCGGTGACGGTGCCCAGCATGCGGCCCGGCTTGCCGCTGGCGTCCAGCACCAGCTTGCCCTGGGCGCGGATCCAGATCCAGCGGCCATCGCGGTGGCGCACCCGGCCCTCGGTATCGAGCCGCGCGCTGCGCCCGGCCAGCAGGTCGGCGATGGCGCGCTCGACCTGCGCGACGTCGTCCGGATGGGCCCAGCTGGCCAGGGCATCGTGCGAGGCGTGCAGTGGGGCGAAGGCCATGCCGACGATGTCTTGCCAGGCGGGGAACACGGTCAGCAAGCCGCTGTCGGCCTGCCACTCCCACGCCCCGGCACCCGAGAATTCCAGCGCCAGGCGCCAGCGCTGCTCGAGGATGGACAGTTGCTGCTGGCGGCGCCGCTCCTCGGTCACATCGTGCACCACGCCCATGAGGAAGCGGCAGCTGCCGTTGGCCTCGATCACCGGCGACACGCTCACTTCGCCCGTCTTGGTGCCGGTGGGATAGTTTGACACCTCCTCCCACTGCACGGTCAAACCGGATTCGATGGCTTGCCGGTAATGTTGCTTGACGAGTTCCAGCGATGACAGGGGAATGACCTCGTCGATCTCCTTGCCGACCACGTCGGAAAGCTTCAGGCCCGTGGCCTCCGAAAAGCGCTCGTTGGCGGCGAGAAAGCGGTAGCGGTCGGGCCCCAGCACTTCCAGGAAAAAGATGATGTCGGCGACGTGCTCGAACAGGTAGTTCAGGTGGCGCTGGTCGAGCGGCACGATGCCGGCGGCTACGTGACGGCCGAGCCCGGCCGGGCCGGCGGCCGGAGCGCGGGAAGCTGATTCTTGATCGTCAGGATGGTTCACGGTCGACTTCTCCTGCCACTCGGCCGCATCGAGGGGCCGAAAGCACACAGTGTAGCCGAATCCCCATGCTACCCAGGACCCGTCCGGCGACAAACAGTAGCGGTGCGGCAGCGAATACGGGTCGAAATTTCTTACACTGCCGCCGGACCATTGGCGCAAGTCCTTGATTTGAAAAGCTGGCGCGCTCTATGCTTGTGCTGCCATCGCTGCGTCAATGGGGACGCGAACCGGGAGAAAAACGATGGTCCAGATGACAAAACAAACAAGCGACACGGGAACGACGCGGCGCCTTGGCCGATGGCTGCGCTGGCTTGCCCTGGCGCTGGCCGTGCCGGCCTGCGCCCAGGCCGCGCCGGTGTCGGTGACTTCCTACTACGTCCTGTTCGGTACGCCTGTCTCGCCTGCCTACAACCTGGTCGGCAGTTCGCGCACGACCTTGCCCTGGGCTGTCAACAAGATCGTGACGGTATTCAACACCCCGATCGCGCACGGCGACCTGAACAGCCTGTCGAGCACCCCGGCGCTGCCGCTCTCCACCTTGTCCGGCCTGGGCACCAGTACCCTGATCTGGGATTTCTCGTCGCCACTGGCGAACGGGACCTATTCCACCCTGCTGCAAGGGTCGGGGCCGGACGCGCTCTCTGACACTTTGAGCAATGCGCTCGGCGGGGGCGCCGGTTACAGCCAGGCCTTCACCGTGCTGTTCGGCGACGTCAATGGCGACGGCGTGGTCGACGGTGCCGACCTGGCCGCCGTCATTGCCGCCGAATCGCAGCCCTACAATATCTTCGCGGACCTGAATGGCGACGGCGTCATCAACAGCGCCGATGCCGCGCTGGTGCCGCGCGCCACGGCAGTTCCCGAGCCCGGCTCGCTCGCCTTGCTGGCCCTCGGCCTGGCGGGCGCCGGCCTCGCGCGCCGCAAGGCAAGGCGTCCTTCCTGACGCGTTTCCGGCGTCGCCGCCGTGATCCCCGCGGGTCACGGCCCCCTCTCTTTGTACCGACAATCACTATCACAAAACGGCTGTCGGTGTCATTTCGGCGTGGCCGCAACAGGCAGGCGTCCTGGCGCCTGATTGTGTGGTGTTGCCGTAGCGCAAGCGTGTTAGTATCAAGCAAGTTCCGATGTAAAGAGCGCACCTGGCAGCGTGCGCCACCGGCGCTCATATCAGCTTGAGACAAGAATGCAAAACGCCAGCTCACATTGGGTCAGCCGTTACATCACAGCGATCCACTGGTTCATCCCCGCCGAAGCGCAGCAGCACGCGGCCCAGCTGACCCGCGCGCAGAACGTGATCAACGCGGTCGTCATGGCCGCCCTGTCCGGTCCGTTCTATTCCTTTGCCTACTACATGCTGGGCTTCCCGGCCGCGGCGCACGAAATTCTGGCCTGCTGCGGCTTCATGTTCCTGGCGCCCTTCCTGCTCAAGTTCACGCGCAGCATCGCGGTCGCGCGCGAGGTGTTCCTGTGCGCCGTGTTCTTCAACTTCACCTGGCTGACCTTCAACCTGGGCGGGGTGAACGCGCCGACCGCCGGCTGGCTGATCACGGCGCCGGTGGTGGCGATGTTCCTCGGCGGCGTCGGCACCGCCGTGTTCTGGCTCAGCATGAGCTGCCTGGCGGTGCTCGCGATCTATACCCTGCCCCTGCTCGGCTTCCCCCTGCCCGGCCATCCGGTCAAGGACATGGACCTGCTCTACCTGCTGTGCGACCTCGGCCTGTACCTGGTGATCGTGGTGTTCGTGCTGCTGTTCGAGCTGACCAAGACCCAGGGCTTCATCAAGCTGGAACAGGCGCTCAACGTCATCAACGAGCTAGCCATCCGCGACGAGCTGACCGGCAGCCATAACCGCCGCCACCTGATCGACCTGATCGAGCAGGAGCGCGCGCGCGTGCAGCAACAGGGCGTCCATGCCTTCTGCCTGTGCCTGCTCGACATCGACCATTTCAAGAGCATCAACGACACCTACGGCCACGCCGCCGGCGACGTCGTGC
>JAEWEK010000054.1 GCA_023389425.1 Pseudomonadota bacterium
TGCCGGGTAGCTAAGTTCGGAAGAGATAACCGCTGAAAGCATCTAAGCGGGAAACTCGCCTTGAGATGAGATTTCCCGGAGCCTTGAGCTCCTTGAAGGGTCGTTCGAGACCAGGACGTTGATAGGCTGGGTGTGGAAGTGCAGTAATGCATTAAGCTAACCAGTACTAATTGCCCGTACGGCTTGTCCCTATAACCTTGGTAGTTATAGACGAGTCAAGAAATACAGCTGTAGTTCGCAGTTTGTTGATACCTATACTGCTACCCAAGAATAAAAAGAAACGATACTTCTTCCCGGATTGTGAGTAGCTGGCCAACGCCGGCAACTCAGACAAGTCAAAGCCTGATGACCATAGCAAGTCGGTCCCACCCCTTCCCATCCCGAACAGGACCGTGAAACGACTTTGCGCCGATGATAGTGCTGCAACCAGTGTGAAAGTAGGTTATCGTCAGGCTTTTATAAGAAAAAGCCCGCTGAGTGATCTCAGCGGGCTTTTTTCGTAAGGCTTGGCCTCACACCAATTTGTCCGGCGTGATCGGCAGGTCGCGAATCCGTTTTCCGGTGGCGTGATAGACGGCATTCGCGATTGCCGCCGCCACGCCCGTGATCCCTATCTCGCCGATTCCCTTGGCGCCCAGTTCGTTGATCTGCTTGTCCTCCTCGTCGACGATGATGAGGTCGATCGCTCCGATGTCCGCGTTCACCGGGACATGGTAATCAGCCAGGTTTGCATTGACCGCACGTCCGTAGCGCCAGTCCATCTCGGTCTTTTCCATCAGGCCCATGCCGATGCCCCATACGATCCCGCCCATCAGCTGACTGTGCGCCGTTTTGCGGTTCAGGATGCGGCCGACACCGTAAGTGGCCACGATCCGCTGGACGCGCACCGTGCCGAGATCTGGATCGACGTGCACTTCCGCAAACACGGCGCCGAACGAATGCATGGAATAGCGTGTCTTCTCGTCGCCCGGCTCTGCGCTGGCCTGCGCGCGTACCGGTTTGCCGCCGGCGCGGGCGATCACCGCGGCCATCGGCTCACGCCTGGACAGCGCGCCGCGCGCGACCAGCCAGCCGTCGGACACCTCGACGTCGGCGGCGCTCATGCCGTGGAACGGTGACGCGCTGTCGGCAAGGGCCATTGAAATGAGTTTGTCGCGCGCGGCGCGGCCTGCATTCCACACTGCCGGCCCGACGCTGGCCACAGTCTGCGAACCGCCCGACACCGGCGCCTCTGGCATCGTCGTGTCTCCGAGCTCGAAGCGCACGCGCGATACCGGCAAGCCGAGTGCATCAGCCGCGACCTGCGTCATCACGGTATAAGTTCCCGTACCGAGATCATGCGAGCCGCTGCGCACGACGGCGCTTCCGTCCGGGAGAATGGTGGCGTCGGCCTTCGCGCCCTTGCGGTTGGCGGGATAGGCGGCGGTTGCGACACCCAGGCCGACCAACGTGCGGCCGTCGCGCATGGAGCCGGGTTGCTGCGAGCGGCGTGACCATCCGAAGCGGCGCGCGCCAAGCTCGTAGCACTCGCGCAGCGATTTGCTCGACCACGGGATGTCTTTTTCGGGATCCTTCTCCGCATAGTTGAGCAGGCGTAGCTGCACCGGGTCGATCTTCAATGCATACGCCAGTTCGTCCATTGCAGATTCGAGCGCGAAGCTGCCGCTCGATTCTCCCGGGGCGCGCATATAAGTTGGCACTCCGACGTTCAGCGTCGCCAGCCGCTGCGAAGTCTGCAGGCTTTCGCTGGCGTAGCCCTTGCGCGTGACCGAGGTGCAGGGCTCGGTGAAATCGTCGAGGAAGGAGGTGCTCGAGATTGTGTCGTGGCTCTGTGCGAGCAGCTTCCCGGCATGGGTGGCGCCAAGGCGGACGTGCTGTTCCGTCATCGGCCGCGCGCCGACCGGTCCGTACATCTGCGTGCGCTCAAGGACAAGCTTGACGGGCGCGCCTGCCAGCCGCGAGGCCATCGCCGCCAGCATGACGTGCGACCATGTCGAACCCTTGCAACCGAAGCCGCCGCCGACGAAAGGACAGATCACATGCACCTTGTCCGGTGCGATGTTGAAGGTGCTCGCCGCGACGTGCTGTACGCCGGTGATGTTCTGCGTGGTATCGATGATCGTCAGCCGGTCGCCATCCCATTGCGCGATCGAGGCGTGCGGCTCCATCGGATTATGATTTTCCATCGGCGTCGTGTAGATGACGTCGAGCTTTTGCGCTGCGTTCTGCATGCTGCGCGCGACGTTGCCGCGGCCGGTGTCGGCAGGACGGTCCGGCTGCGCTTTCGGTCGACGCGGATTGGACTTGGCTTTCGCGAAGTCGAGTTGCGCCGGCTCTGCCGCATAGCGCACCTTCAGATGGCGCGCGGCGTTGCGTGCGTGTTCGAAAGTGTCCGCGACCACCACCGCGATCGGCTGCGCGTTATACAGAATGCGGTCGTCCTGCAGCAGCGACAGCTTCGGATTGGCTGGCTGCTGCTGCTTCTGATCCGGCCTTGAATGTTCGTCCGAGCCGGGGCGGGACACGCGGGGCGCGTTCTGGTGTGTCATCACCAGCATGACGCCATGCATGGCCTTGACCGGCGCCGCGTCGATCTGGACGATGCGCCCCTTCGGTATCGTCGACTGCACCATCACGGCGTATGCCAGGCGCGGCAGCGGATGCTCGGCGGCGTAGCGGGCGCCACCGGTAACCTTGAGCACGCCGTCGGTGCGGTCGATGCCTTCTCCGATCACGTTCATGCGCTTTCTCCAGCCATGCGCAGGGCGCGCACGATGGCGCGTTGCGCGAGTTCGATCTTGAACCGGTTGTCCCTGAATGGCTTCGCACCATCCAGCAGCAGCGCGGCAGCCTGGCGCATTCGCTCGTCTTCCAGTGGCTGGCCGGCGAGCAGCGCTTCCGCACGCAAGACGCGCCACGGTTTATGAGCGACGCCACCCAGCGCGATGCGCGCCTGCCTGACGACGCCGCCCTCCATGTCGAGCGCCGCAGCCACCGAGACCAGCGCAAACGCGTAGCTTGCCCGATCACGGACCTTGACGTAGGCGGTGTGCCGCACGAACGCAGGTGGCGGCAAGTCGATGGAAGTGATCAGTTCCGCCGGTTCGAGCACGGTATCGAATTGCGGCGCCGCTCCGGGAAGGCGATGGAAGTCGGCGATTGGGATGCTGCGGGCCCCACGTGGTCCGCTCACCTGAACCACCGCATCGAGCGCCATCAGTGCCACGCTCATGTCGGACGGATTAACCGCGATGCAAGCGTCGCTCGCGCCAAGGATGGCATGCATGCGGTTGTAGCCCTGCAGCGCGCCGCAGCCTGATCCCGGCTTGCGCTTGTTGCAGCTGTCGAAAGCGGTATCGGTGAAGTAAGGACACCGTGTGCGCTGCATCAGGTTGCCGCCCATGGTCGCCATATTGCGAAGCTGCGGCGACGCGCCGGCCAGCAACGCCTGTGTAAGCAGCGGGTAGCGTGTGCGCACCAGCGGATGATTGGCGGCGTCGCTGTTGCGGACAAGGGCGCCGATATGCAAGGCGTCGTTGGGCAGCTCGACGAAGTCGGCCAGGCCGAGCCGATTGATGTCGACCAGCCGCACCGGCTGTTCCACGTCGCCCTTGACCAGGTCGATCAGGTTGGTGCCGCCGCCGATGAATTTGCTGCCGCCTTGCTGCGCCAACTGGATCGCGTGTTCGGGGCTCGTGGCCCGCAGGTATTGGATGGCTTGCATGGCTTAGGTCCTGGTGGTGTCGCGGATCGCATCGACGATATTGTTGTAGGCGCCGCAGCGGCAGATGTTCCCGCTCATGCGTTCACGGATCTCGGCATCCGGGAAGGCGATCACGCGTTCACGCACGTCCGGTGTCGCGGCACTGGCGTCGCCGGCCCGCATCTCGTTCATGCAGGCGACTGCGGAGCAGATCTGGCCGGGTGTGCAGTAGCCGCACTGGAAGGCGTCGCGCTCGATAAAGGCGGCCTGGATGGGCGCGAGCCGTCCTTGTTGCGCGATACCTTCGATCGTCGTGATTCGCTGGCCCTCGTGCATGATCGCCAGCGTCAGGCACGAATTGATGCGGCGGCCGTCGATCAGTACGGTGCAGGCGCCGCATTGGCCGCGGTCGCAGCCCTTCTTGGTGCCGGTGAGGCCCAGCGTTTCGCGCAGCGCATCGAGCAGTGTGACGCGCGGTTCGAGCGAGACGCGATGATCCGTGCCGTTCACGTTGAGTACGTAGGATTGCGGCGCAGGTTCAGGTGGCGCCTGGTCCTTTGCAAGCGCGCGCGGTGGGCCCAGTTTGGTGGCGCCGGCGGCGAGCAGCGTCGATTGAAGGAAGCCTCGGCGGGAGGGTGAATCCGGATGATCTGACATGGCTGACTTTCGTAGCACGGACGAGGGGAGGCCGCGATGGCAAGGGAGCCTGTCATTATTGGCCTTGGGTAGAGGCTGTCGGTTAGGAACCGCACACACTTCCCTTGCGGAGCGCGCGGCGGTTTGCTAAGATTCGCCTCCGCTTCGATGACCCGGTCAAAAACTGCAGAAGTAAGCGCAGTTCCGGGAGGCGCTTCAGGCAACTGAAGCGAAGCGAAAAAAGGAAGTTGACGATCATCGCGAAACACTGCATAATCTCGCTTCTCTGCTGCTGACGAACACAACGCTTCGCGGAATGCAGCAAGGCAGTACAGTCTGCCTGTTCTTTAACAACAAACAGTCGATAAGTGTGGGCGTTTGATGAAGGTGCCAGCTGGCTTCGGCCGGTTGATTACTTAAATTATCAAATGTTCACAAAAA